>JABDRH010000516.1 GCA_013041835.1 Desulfatitalea sp.
ATCTTGCACAAACCTTTCAACGAAAAGATGTTGCGGGAGGCCATGGAGAAACAGTTGGCGGAACAAAAGTAATTCACTTCGGGTTCGCGCATAAATAAGCTTAGGGTTCGCGCCCTACTCACACTGGTCCAACGCCGTGATCAGCGCCTGCATATGCGCTTTTTCCGCCTGGGCCAGTTGAATAAAGGCCTGGGGACGTTGTACGGCACCCGTCTGATCGGCCAAGGTCCGGTAAAGATCAAACGCGGCATACTCGATCTGCAGCGCCATTTCGACCAATCGGATGCAACTTTCATCCTGCGTGGGGACCAACCGTTCCATGGCCTGCGCCAGGGTCATGCCGCCCTCCAGAACATCGCCGTCAGCATTCCCGTACACACTTTCAAAGGATGCAACGGCCGGTTCGATCTCTTTTAAGAAGCCGTGGATGGTCTGCGCATGGGCCACTTCAGCCTTGGCCAGGCGGACAAAGGTGTCGGACCAGGTCCGGCCGTCAAAATCGCGCCCCACGGCTTCATAGAAAAGCTGGGCCCCTTTCTCCAAATTGATGGCGGTTCGAAACATCTCTTGGGCCGTCTGCCCCTTGAATAGCGCCACACGCGGAAAATCAGCCAGGCGGCCGCCATCCCAGGCCAGCATACCGCCGGTGAGGTTGTAAATCGGGCCCGCATGCCCTTGCTCTTCAAGCATGACGGCCGCAGCCATGGACCGGCCGCCGCTGTGGCAATAAAAGACCAGCTCCTTATCGGCCGACAATTCGTCCAGGCGCTGCGCCAATTGGGGCAGTGGCATCAAACGCGCGCCGGGGATATGGCTTTGCCGGTATTCGTCGGGTTGACGGACATCCACCAGTAGGTACGCTTTTTCATGGTGGGATTGGACGTAGTGGCGCAAGGCTTGCGGGCTGATGGATTCAAGGCTCATGGTTGTCAGGCTCCTTTTTTTTCGCTAATACTCAATGCGTTCCCGTGCTTCCAACACAAGCCTGAGATCCTCAGCCTCGGCGTTGGAAGGATCACGCGCGTTGACGGCATCCAATTGATCCCGGGCAGCCTGCCAACGGCTCTGGTTCAGGTAGAGACGTACCAGGGATAAACGGGCTTGCAGATGATTCGGATCTTTCAGCACGCTGTCAAGCCAGGCCTTTTCGGCGGCATCCGCCTGGCCGGCGGCCAGGGAAACGACCCCCAGGCCGAATAGGTTGTCCGCACTGTCGGGATTTGCGGCCACGGCCTTGCCGACATGCCGGGACGCATTCTCGAACTCGCCCAGATCAAAATAGGCCATGCCCAGGTTCAAATGGATCTGATCATCATCCTGGTAGCCGCAAGACAGGGCCTTTTGGTAATAGTGAATTTCCAGCCGACGGTCTTGAAGCTGGCCCCAGATGTAGCCCAGGTGATACATGACCAAACAATGATCCGGGGCGGCGGCCAGCACTCGTTCATGTTCCTTGAGCGCCGCGGGCCAATCCCCCCGCGCCACGGCCTGATCCGCTGTCTCGTCGCATTGACGCCGATCTTGCGAAGTTTTTGTGAAAGGCCCGGCGCAAGCCGTCAAAGACAGGCACACAAGCAGCAGCGTGTATTTTACCAGGTCACCGGGCATTTCACCTTGACCTTTCTCCGTATGAATTTTATGAAAAAAGATAGAGCTTGCCGCCTATCGGGTCAAGGCAATATGTTCAATGCAGTGGAGTCCAACCGGAACGTCAACGTGTAACGCTTTGGCGACCAGGAAGGTTAAGCAATGAATAAACACACCAAGCCATGGGCCATGAGGACCATCATCGCCTTGGCCATTTTAACCGCAACGCTTCCGACCGCCGGGGCCGTTGAAAGCAAAATGCCCTTTGCGCCTGGAGAGAAACTCGAGTACCAGCTTCGCTGGGAAAGCATTCCGGCCGGCAAGGCCTGGCTGGAAGTTCACGCCATGAAAGAGATCAATGGCGAGCCTACTTACCATTTCGTGATGCGCGCCGAGTCCAACGGCTTTGTGGACATCTTTTATAAAGTACGCGACCGCATAGATGCCTATGCCGATGTGGGAATGAACCGCTCGATGCGTTATGAGAAAAAACAGCGCGAAGGCGAACACCATAAAGAAGAGATCATCCTATTTGACTGGAAAAACAATAAGGCCCAGTATTCCAACTATGGCAAGAAAGAAACACCCATCGATTTGATGGCGGGCAGTTTCGATCCGCTATCGGCCTTTTATTTCACCCGCACGGCTGATTTTTCCATCGGCGGCCAGTTGGAGCGCGCCATCACCGACGGCCAGAAAAACGTTATCGGCCGCCTGAAAGTGGTGGCCCGCGAGACGATCACCACCTTTTTCGGTAAAACCTATGACACTTACCGCGTCGAGCCTGAAATGAATCATGTGGGCGGTGTCTTCAAAGAGAGCAAGGACGCCAAAATCGAGCTGTGGGTAACGGCCGATGAATACCGCATTCCGGTTCGTGTGAAAAGCAAGGTGGCCGTGGGGCATTTCATCGGCGAGCTGATTTCGGCCAATACCTCGCCCTGAGGCGATTGGGGAAAAGAATGTCGATTCTTTTTCGCCCATCTTTTTGATGCAACATTGGGGTTTCATTTCTTCAACGACTTGTGTTTTCGCCACCGGAGAAGCCCCTCCTGGGCCACGGTGGCGGCCATCACGCCATCACGCGTGAAGATGCGCCCGATGCTCAACCCTCTGGATTTGCAGGCGTTTGGGGTGTGCATGGCGTATAGCAGCCACTCGTCCATGCGAAAATCCCGATGAAACCACATGGCGTGATCCAGGCTGGCCGCCTGCACTTCCGGCTCCCAGAATGTATGGCCATGATGTTCCAATGCAGTGGCGATGAGGTTGAAGTCCGACGCGTAGGCCAACAAGTAGCGGTGGGCCGCACGCTCATCGGGCATGGGACCGACGGTCCGAAACCACACATATTGCTGTTTGGGCATCTTTCGCGGCGCAAACGGGTCCATCGGCGTCACTTGCCGGATCTCGATGGGTTTGTCGCAAAGCAAACGGTCGCGAATGCTGTCGGGGATTTTGTCGGCCCACTCGTGGAG
>JABDRH010000028.1 GCA_013041835.1 Desulfatitalea sp.
CTGCTGCGCTTTACCGTCAGCGCCCTGACCGGGGGCACGGACGCCCAGGGCGAAGTGACTGTACGCCTTAAGGAGGATGGCCTGCTCGCCCTGGGTCGCGGCTCAGATCCGGATATCATCAACGCCAGCGCGCTGGCCTACATTAACGGGCTGAACCGGCTGGAATACCTCAAATCGCATCCCATCGAACGGGTGCAAAGCCTGTAAAGCCGGAGAATTGTGTTGCCATCCGGATCACTGCAGCAAGCGGTTCTGGAATAGCACGGCAAAACCGAGAAACGCCAGAAAGCCCATGACATCAGTAACGGTCGTCAGGATTATACTGGAGCTTTGGGCCGGATCGATGCCCAGCTTTTTCATTACCAGCGGTATGCTCGAACCCGCCAGACCGGCGAAAATGAGGTTGAGAAGCATCCCCAGGCCGATGACGATCCCGAGATAAGGGTTGCCTTTCCAGGCCCACGCTACCATGGCGGTGACCAACCCGGTGACCAACCCGTTGATGGCCCCGAGTTTACTCTCTTTAACGACCAGGGATAATCTTTTGTTTTCGGGTATCTCACGCATAACGATGCCTCGCATGACCACGGCCAACGACTGGGCGCCGGCATTGCCGCCCTGGCCGGCCACCACCGGTAAAAAAACCGCCAGGATCGTCAGTTTGGCGATAATACCTTCAAACAGCGCGACCACTGCCGCCGCTAAAAAAGCGGTTGCCAGATTCACATGGAGCCATGGCAGTCTTTTTTTCAGAGAAAACCAGATACTGGAAAAGACCTTTTCATCACCACCGGCACCGAACATGGTCTGCATATCTTTGGTCGCGTCTTCCTGCACCCCTTTGATCATACGTTCTGCTTTGATGATGCCGAGCATGTGATTTTCGCTGTCCACCACGGGCGCGGCAAAATATTTACGCTTGGCCAGTTCGCCGGCGGCCTCATGGATATCCGTGAAGGAGTGCAGGGTAAAAACATCTTTTCGGACGATCGTGTCCAACAATGCCTGGGGGGAAGCGATCATCAAATCACGCATATTCAAGACACCGAAAAGACGTTTTTCTTCATCCACCACATAGACATAAGACAACGGGAACCGTTTTTGGGCCAGGGACCGGATCTTACCGATGGCTTCCTTGGCGGTTGTCGTTTTCCCGAAAGTTAAAAAATCGGATGTCATGATACGGCCGACGCTGCCTTCGGGATACACCAAAAGTTCCCGGATGCGATGTTCGGCCGCGCCGGAAATGTGTTGCCGGAACCGCTCCCTGGACGCTTGGGGCAGGTGCATCAAAATGGATGTGAGCAATTGAGGGTCCAACATAGGGGTCACTTGATCGAGAAAGTTGTCTTCGCAGAGCGCCAAAAGTGCCGCGGCATAGGCCACTTGAAAATTCTTCATTACCCGGGCGGCCATGGCCGGGGGCAAAGATTGCAAAATGCCCGCGGCTTCGTTCTCATCGAGGCTCTCCAACAGATGGGTTGCGACAGCGGCATCATGCTCAAAAAGCTTCTTGATAAACCGCAGATAGATGTTGTCCGACATGGTTCGGCAGCTCCTTTCTTTGAGTAGCGACAAAGATCGACTGGGTCAAAACCATGCAATCCGCTTGATGTAGAGCAGATATTGGCATAAAACAAGGCCAGTGTCTAATTTAAACCATGGTTGGTGTTTCTTATGGAAGTATTCGCTTGGTTGGGCATCGCTTTTTGCATCTCTCAGTCCGCCATGTTCTCAGGAATGAACCTGGCGGTTTTTAGCATCAGCCGATTGCGCTTGGAGGCTGGCGCCTCTTCGGGCAATAAAGATGCTGTAAAATTATTGGAAATGAGGCAAGACGCCAATTTTCTGTTGACCACCATCTTATGGGGAAACGTGGGCATCAATGTCTTATTGACCCTGTTGTCCGATTCGGTGATGACCGGTCTTCTGGCGTTCTTATTCTCCACCATTTTGATCACTTTTGCCGGAGAGATTATGCCCCAGGCTTACTTTTCCAGGAACGCGCTGCGTATGGCAGCCCTTTTGAGTCCGGTGTTGCGCATGTATCAGTTTATTCTTTTCCCGGTCGCCAAACCGGTTGCGTTTGTTCTGGACCGCTGGCTGGGCCCGGAAGGGGTTCACTATTTCCGTGAAAAAGATCTACGCGAAGTGATCAAAATACACATACAAGCCGAAGGGACCGACATGGACAAGGTTGAAGGCTTAGGGGCGCTCAATTTTTTAGATTTTGATGATCTCTCCGTAGCACAAGAAGGGGAGCCAATAGACCCACAAAGCATCATCCAAATGAATTTTTCAGAACTGGGATCGCCCGCCTTCCCTGAAATAACCGGCGGGATTAAGGACCCATTCGTTCAACAGATACAACGATCCGGTAAAAAGTGGGTGGTTTTGACCGACAAACAGGCATATCCGCGGATGGTTCTGGACGCGGATGGCTTGATCCGGCAGCTATTGTTTCAACCATCACCGCCGACACCATATGCGTATTGTCATCGCCCTATCATCGTTACCGACCCAACAACGCGTCTTGGGAAAATCGTCAACAGATTTTACGTCAACAAAGAGAGCCACGAGGATGATGTCATCGATCAGGATATCGTTGTGGTTTGGGCGCATGAGAAACGCATCATCACCGGTGCGGATATTCTGGGCAGACTACTGCGTGGCATTGCAAAGACGCGTCCATCGAGCTGATATATTGTATATGTCCGATCCTTCGTTGTGCAAAAAAGCGACATGCCATTGCCCTGCACCGACTGCCTTTTGGGCCATCTTTGCGCTGACATTGGGGCAGCGTCAAACCTTCCGATAGAACCCATACTCGACCGCATTTACATTGTTGGCTTTTTCCCAGCCGATGGTTGAGGTGGGCGTGGGGCCGTAGTCGTGGCCGGGCCAGATTGCCGTATCGTCGGCCAACGCCATGAGCCGACGAATCGAGGCGCCTAAAGTGAGACGGTGACCGCCGGGCAAATCGGTTCGTCCGCTGTCCCCCACAAACAGGGTGTCGCCGGTGAAAAGATTCTTTTGGACATGCAGACAAACACCGCCTGGCGTATGTCCGGGCGTATGGATAAGGTCGATTTTGAGTTCTCCCACGAATAGGGTGGTCTCATCCTTTAAGAAACGGTCTGCATCGGGAAAGCATTCGGCATCCAAATGGTGAATGATGATGGCCGCACCGGTTTGTGTCTTCAAGGGCCGGTTACCGGCGGTATGATCGCCGTGGCCGTGAGTATTGAAGATGGTCTCGATGGTCAAATCCGCCGCTTTGGCCGCTGCTATAATCAGATCCACTTCCGGTCCGGGATCGATGACCATGGCTTTGCCGGTGACCGGGCAACCCACCACGTAGCTGAAATTGTCCATATATCCCATTGCAAGTTGTTTGATAATCATTCAGCGCCCTCTACAAATCAATCGGTTTACCCCCAAGATGGAACCAAGGGCTCACGCATCAATAATGAAGTTATTTGTGCGGAAGCCCTAAGGATGCAGGCATACAGAACGTTTCCCGGCAGCGATGGCACGACAAATGGCAGCCGGAACAAAAAGCTACATGCGATTGCCGTGAATGTCAACGCGTGCCCCTTGCATCCGGAAGCGATCCATTGTAACAAGCCTGGCGTCCCCCCGAACGTAGGCAATGGATCGGGAAGACGGAGATCATGACAACCCCAAAAGGAGAATGCCAAGATGGAGCGCCGGAAAACCGATGATTCCCCTGAACTGGACCAGTGTTGCGTCAACACGATTCGAACCTTGTCCATGGATGCCATACAACAGGCCAACTCGGGCCATCCCGGAGCTCCCATGGGGCTGGCCGCCGCAGGTTATGTACTGTGGACAAAGGTGATGAAACATAATCCCCAAAATCCTTCCTGGCTCAACCGGGATCGTTTCGTGTTATCCGGCGGGCACGCCTCCATGCTGTTGTACAGCCTGCTCTACCTGACCGGTTATGATCTGACCCTGGAGGATCTTAAAAATTTCCGTCAGTGGGGCAGTAAGACCCCCGGCCATCCCGAATATGGCCACACCCCCGGTGTGGAAACCACCACCGGCCCATTGGGTCAGGGCATTGCCAACGCCGTCGGCATGGCCATGGCCGAACGTCACCTGGCGGCCCGTTTCAATCAATCCGATTGCGCCATTGTCGATCACTTTACCTATGCCATCTGCGGTGACGGCGACTTGATGGAAGGGGTTGCCGCCGAGTCGGTTTCCCTGGCCGGCCATTTGGGATTGGGACGCCTAATCTGTATCTACGACGACAACGAAATCTCCATCGAAGGCTCAACCGACATCGCCTTCACCGAAGATGTGGCCAAAAGATTTGAGGCGTATCAATGGCATGTTGTGGATGTCGCCGACGGCAACGACCTAAACGCCATCGAAGAGGCGCTGCACGAGGCCAAGAAGGTCGAGGATAGACCATCGCTCATCGTGTTGCACACCCAGATCGCCTACGGCAGCCCCAACAAACAGGGCAAAGCCGATGCCCATGGTGCGCCGCTGGGTGATCAAGAGGTCTGCCTGGCCAAGGGCTTTCTGGGATGCGACAAAGATCTTCTCTTTTACGTTCCCGAAGAGGCAATGGCATATTGCCGTCAAACCGCCGCACGCGGTGAGTTGGCCGAAAAACAGTGGCAATCGACGTACAATGCTTATGCCAAAGCCTATCCCGAATTAACCGAAGCATGGGTCAACGCCATCAGCGGATTTCTGCCCAGGGATTTGGACAAGGACCTGATCCGCTTCACGCCCGAGCAGGGCCCCATCGCCACCCGGGCGGCATCCGGCAAGACCTTGAATGCGCTGGCCCAACGCGTCCCCACCCTGATGGGCGGCTCGGCCGACCTGGCCCCTTCCAACAAAACTTTCCTGGACGGTCTGCCCGAATTTCAGAAAACGTGTTACGAAGGTCGCAACATTCGTTTCGGTGTGCGCGAGCACGCCATGGGCGCCATCATGTCCGGTATGTTCCTGCATGGCGGCATCCGCCCCTTCGGCGGTACTTTCCTGGTATTTGCCGACTATGTGCGTCCGGCCATTCGAGTGGCCGCCTTGATGAAGTTGCCTATCATTTATGTGTTCACGCATGATTCGGTCGCAGTGGGCGAAGATGGCCCCACCCATCAACCGGTGGAGCACCTGGCCTCCCTGCGCGCCATACCCAATGTAATTGTCCTGCGGCCGTGCGATGCCAATGAAACCGTGGATGCCTGGACCATGGCGGTACGTACCAACAGCAGCCCGATCGTATTGGCGCTAAGCCGGCAGAAGCTGCCGGTGCTCGATCCCAAGCAGACCCATGGTCAGTTGGTCCGAGGCGGCTATATCCTTGCCGACTGTGACGGCCGGCCGGATATCATCCTCATCGCCACAGGCGCCGAAGTCCATCTGGCCCTGAAGGCCCAACACCTGCTGGCTGAAAAGCAAATCGCCGCCCGGGTCGTCAACATGCCAAGCTGGGAATTGTATGAACGCAACGACGCCGACTACAAAAACCAGGTGCTGCCGCCGGACATCACTACTCGGCTGGCCATAGAAGCCGGTATCGGCATGGGGTGGGAACGCTACGTGGGCAGCGCCGGCCAGGTCATCGGCATTGAACACTTCGGCGCCTCGGCGCCGGGCGGCACGGTACTCGAAAAATTCGGATTCACTGCGGAAAATGTAGCCGCCAAGGCCGAAGGAATGCTTCAATGATTTGAAACGTCGCGTCAGCAACATAGGGCTTCGTGTGCAGGAAAGAAATCATTCCCCTACTTTGCTTGCCTTTGCGCTGCATCTATGACGCACCGGCACACCTGAAGTGCTCCGGCTGAATGTGCCTTATGAGCGAACTCGAATTCGGCGCAACCTGGCGCAATGATCTCTTTCCCCGGACCTTATCCGATGACCCCCCCTATGCATCCGGCCACCCGGCCGTCGCCCGACTGGGCCAATGACGCCTGCAAGGCACGCAACACCTCGCGAACGACAGCGGTCTTGGGACAAGCGGAAAGCAGTTGCACCTCGATGGTCTTGATGTCGATGATCAACGCCTGAAGACGATCGTAATCAGCCGACAGTATAGCCACGGCCCCCTTGACTTCCTTGAGAAGCGCCTCCACATTCTGCCGGTCGTCATCGTTCAATAGGGGGCCCGCGCCAAGGGGCCGACACGTCTCTTTCCCAGAGGCCGCCCCAGCTTGCCGGGCAGCCGCGACACCGTCAGCCGTGATGCCGATGCCCCCCGACAGGGTACGCACCTCGGCCCAACCTGCGCCAATAACCTCCTCGGCCACCTTACCGGCACGATCCTTGTCCAGGCCAATGGCCGTGCCGATTTCATGCATGGAAACCTGGACCTGTGGGTCACCTTCCGTGCGATGATACAATTCGATTAGAAAAGCACGTTCCGTCTCTTGCGCCTCGATCATGGGTTCTCCTCCGGCAGGGTGGTTTCCAAGCATCGTTGCGGTTATGTACCACAGGACACCGGGTTCTGTATACAAACCGTCACAACGATATCAACATCATTCCCATGCAAGAAATCATACGGCCAACAAGTTACGCTGACTTTTCAACCGTTTTTTGTTATGTTGCCTTATCATGTCGCTGCAACTGACGATCAATTAATAGGCATCGTCGCTTTCAAAACATGCAAGTATCTATCTCTGGCTTTTGTGTTGTCAGATGGGTTGCCCCGGAAATATAATGCAGCCTAAAAGCAGCCCGATATCGCCGACACATGACCATTGACCGATTAATCTAAAAAGGAGCGTGGAATGGAGAGAGAAGCCCTGAAAATCCTGATTGCATTCGATGGATCCGAGCTGGCTCTGGAAGCGGTCAAATACGTAGCCGCCATGATGCCTGTGAAGCATACCGAAGTGGTTCTTTTCCATGTTGAAACCAAGATGGCCGATTCATTTTGGAAGGTTGAGCAACATATGGATTTCAGGTTCAAGGCACCCAACATTCGGGCATGCATCACCGAACAGCATAAGCGCCTCAATGCCGCCTTGGACAAGGCCCAACAGATTCTGATCAAGGAGGGGTTTTCCGAATCGGCCATTCATAAAAAGATCCAGGCTAGAAAGCTGGGCGTGGTCAACGATATCGTACGCGAATCCCATGAAGGGTATCATGCGGTGGTGCTGGGGCGCTGCGGCGAAAGCAAAATCAAGGACATGCTGCTGGGCAACGTGCCCATGCGGTTGTTGAAGAAGCTCCAGGGGCTACCCATGATCATCGTCGGGGGCGCCTGCCGTTTCCATCGCATCATGGTCGCCTTTGACGGCT
>JABDRH010000521.1 GCA_013041835.1 Desulfatitalea sp.
CGGCAGCACCATTACCGCATGGTCGAATTCAGACCCCTGGGATTTGTGCACGGTCATGGCATACACCGTTTCGACATCGTTGAGACGGGATGGCAATACTTTTTTGAACGAGCCGTCGGCCTCGGGGAACACCACGCGCAAGGTTTTCTGATTGGCATTGTTCCCCGGTGCAAAGGGCAGAACGAGTCCGATATCGCCATTCATCAAACCCAGGGTGTAGTTGTTGCGGGTCACCATGACGGGGCGGCCCGCATACCAGCCCTCCTGCCGGCTGATAAGCCCTGCGTTGAATAGGATTTGTGCCGTTTTTTGGTTCAGCCCCTCCACACCCCAAGGGCCTTTGCGTAAAGGCGACAGCAGTTGAAAACGGCCGAAAGCGTCCAGGACCGCCTGCAACCAGGCATCTTCGGATTCATCGTCCCGGGGGCCGGCTTGAACGTGTTGCAGGTAGGCACGATAGCCCGCATGGCCATCGGATGGCGGTTCATTGAGCACCAGGCGGACAAAACCTTGATCGTCGGTGGAAGCGACGGCGACCCTGTCGATATCACCAAAGCCCTGTTGCCAGACCGCTGCGACTTGTCCGGGATCGCCGGCATTGATGGCGCGCGCCAGGGCGCCGATGCCGCTGTTTTGATCGAAGCGGTAGCTTTTGCGCAGTATGGCGATCCGCTGATCCAGTTGTGTCCCGGCACCAGCGTACGCACTCAATTTGTATCCGGTATTGGCCTCTATCGATTGGATGGTGGGCGGTTGATAGACGGCCTGCTCAGCATTGCGGCAAAGATCTCCCAGCACGGACCCGGCTTCCACGGATGCCAACTGGTCTTTATCGCCGATTAAAATCAGGCGCGCGGTTTCGGGCAAAGCCCTGAGCAGAGCAGCCATCGTTTCCAAATCGATCATGGAGGCCTCATCCACTACCAGCAGATCGACGTGCAGGGGGTTTTGGGCATCGTGGACAAAGTGACGGGTATGCGGTCGGCTGCCCAGCAACCGGTGCAGGGTGGTGACTTCGGTGGGTATGCTACCCCGCACCTTTTCCGGCAGCTTTGCCACCGCATTTCCAATCGACTCGGTTAGTCTGGCCACGGCTTTTCCGGTGGGGGCGGCCAGGCAGATTCGCAGCGGGCACCCCTGTTCCAGGGCGATGCCTTGCAACAGTCCCAAAAGCTGAACCACCGTGGTGGTTTTTCCGGTTCCCGGCCCCCCGGATATCACACTGAAGGCGCTTTGAGCGGCAATGGCCGCCGCCACACTTTGCCAGTGTACATCGCTTTTGGCTTGCTCCCGGTCACTGCGCAAGAAGGCGAACAATCGATCGATCCGTTGAGCCAGATCCCCTGGAATGACCGGCTGGATCTCAAGCCGTTGTAAAATGCCTTGCGCCACCTCTCTTTCGTACCGCCAATACCGGCGCAGATAAAGACGCCCATTGCTGAACACCAGCGGTGTAAGGCCTTCTCCCGTGGATACGAGGGGCGAGGCTTTGATATTTTCCGTCCATGTCTTTAGCGAGAGTCCGGCCAGCAGCGCCGAGGGCGGCCGGAGAAAGGCCGTTTGTTCTTCTCCTTCCGTCGGCCATGCCAGAACGCTGTCCGGATCATCCAAAACCGCTTTCAGATCCAAACAAATATGCCCCCGGCCCAACTGATAGCTGGCAAGGGCGGCTGCGAGCAATACCTGGTCCGGACTTTCCGGCTGTTGTTCATGTAAAAAGCGGACAAGGGCACGATCGAGGGGGGTAGACCATCCCTGTTCGATCCAGGCGTCCAGCATGTTGCCGATATGCTTATCCGAGCGCATGCAGTCTCTCCTTGCCGGCAAAGCAGCGATCCAACGTCTCGATCAGCGCCTGTGATGGCTTGTCACCATAGACGCCTTGTCCGCCGGCATCGACACCCCTGAGGAACAGATACAGCACCCCGCCCATATGGCGCCGGTAGTCATAATCGGGCAACCGGGCTTTTAGCAGGCGGTGCAGCGCCAGCGTGTACAACACATATTGCAGGTCGTAACGGTGTTCCAGCATGGCGGCCGCCATGGCTTTGGCGCTGTATGCCCGCTGGTTTTCCCCCAAGTAGTTGGACTTGTAATCCAGCACGTAGTAACGTTCCTGGTGACAGAACACCAGATCGATAAAGCCTTTGACCATGCCGTTGAGATTGGCTTGATTCAGCTCGGGACGAACAGCCCCGGGAAAAACGGCGCGGGTTATTGTCTGATCAAGGGCCCGTGCGTCCACCCGGTGGGCGGCCAGCATAAATTCCAGTTCTGCCTGATAACAATCGTTGCTGAGAGAACCTAAAGTTACAGCCCCCTGATCATGGGACAACAGCAAGAGCGGGGTTTGCAGTAAATGCGGTAGCCATGTTTCCATCACTGGGACCCAGTCGCCCCAATCGCGGCGCTCGCAATAGGCGGCAAGCTGCTTTTCATGTCGGCACGGGTTCCGGGCCAGGTCGGAAAAACCCCGATCGGCCGCCCACTCCAGCAGGCCATGGAGAAAGGTGCCCGGGTCGGGCCCGCGGGGAAAATCGTGGATCGACGCCTCGGCCCCCATAACGTCCCGTGTCGTGGCGGCTTCCGTTGCGATTTCCTGCAACTGCTCTTCGGTCGCCGATTCCGGGGCGGAAGGGACGGCGCCATCAACCAGCGATATGGGTCGCTCAGCGGGCGCCAACGCAGCCTTGGCCACCATATGGGCGCCGGTCAACATGCTGGAGTAACTGCTGATCCACCAGTCGCGGGCCACCTTGCCGCCGAACCTTAAAGCCGGCGCCAGTGATGGTGTTTCCTCTTCAGGTTGATAAACACTATCCGTGGCGCCGGGCAGCGGTGACAGTGTCATGTGTGGACAATCTCCTTTGAGCGCCCGGAGCCGGTCCGCCAATTCGTCCGTGCGTATCATCTGTCCGGCCGACAGCAAATAGCCCAACCCGGTCTGGTCCAAGTCGGTCTTCTCCCCATCTTTTTTGGTGATCTGTCCCATTACCCCCACGCCCAGCCAGCAAGCGTATCGCGCGCGCGTGACAGCGACATAAAGCAGGCGCACATCTTCTGCCAGACGTTCATTGGCGACAGCCTCCTTGGCCTCTGTTCCCGGATTGAGCGCCGTTACCAAGCGCCCCTGGTCATCATGATACGTTGCAACCAGGGTGTTTTGGCGTGTCAAGTCTTGAAAGCCGCAGATAAACGGCAAAAAGACCAAAGGATACTCCAGCCCTTTGGACTTGTATATCGTTATGACCCTGACCAGGTCTTCATCACTTTCCAGACGCAGGATCTGCTCGTCCGTGCTGCTGCCGGGTTGTTCAATTTGTTCGGCCAGCCATCGAATCAGGGCGTGTTCGCCGTCCAGGTCGGCTGCAGCGGTTTGCAGCATCTCCGACAGATGAAGCAAATTGGTGATGGATCGTTCACCATCAGGCAAGGTGAGCAGGTGGGCCGGCACATCAAAATCCCCAAGGAGCATCCGCAGCATGGGCAATACCCCCTGGCGTTGCCAGATATGCCGATACTTGCGAAATCGCTCAACTTCGGTTTCCCACGCCAGCTCATCCTGGTTGAATTGCTCCAGGCGTGTCAGCGGCAGATTCAAAACCGGTGTCGCCAGGGCGGCTCTTAAAAAACGCTCCTGTTCTGGTTCGGCACAAGCGCTGAGCCAATGCAGCAGCGATTTTGCTTCATCGCAATCATAGACCGAGTCTTTGTCCGACAGGTAAACGGTGCGTACGCGCCGAGCACTCAAGGCACGGCGAATGGCACGCGCCTCTGTTTGATTGCGGACCAATATGGCGATATCCGCCGGCCGCAAGGGCTGCATCGCACCGCCGCCGGCTGCGTTGAAGCCTGCCTGGGGCGGCCGCTGCCGCGCCAGATTCAGCAACCGCACTATCTCGCTGGCTGCAGACCGGGCCATCTGCTCAATGTAGCCGTCGTCCCCCGTCTTGTTCACTGGCTCGGTTTGACAAAGCTGCCAGATATGAAGGCCGTTTAGCATCTTACCTTCCACGACCCACTTTGCTTTTCCAAACTGGGCCTTTACTTTGTGATACGGAATCCGGTTTTCGAATAAAAAGGCCCCTTGGGGGTATTGCGCCGCTTTGGAGAATATCTGGTTGACGGAATCGATGAGGGCTTCGGTGGAGCGGTAGTTTTTGTCCAGGGTGTAATGGCAACCTACGGTGTCCTTGCGCGCCACCAGATAGGTATGAATATCCGCCCCGCGAAAGGCATAGATCGCCTGTTTGGGATCACCGATCATCAGCAGGCCGGTGTCGGGTTGACCCAGATAGACCGCTCTGAAAATTGCATACTGTACCGGGTCTGTATCCTGAAATTCGTCGATTAGCACCACGGGAAACTGGGTGCGGATGTCGGTGGCCAATTGCTGGCCGCCGGGCGTTTTCAAAGCCTTTTGAAGCATGGTGAGCAGATCATCAAACCCCATCTGGGCCCGGCGGTGCTTGGCCTGTCGGAACCGGCGGTCAATATCATGGGCGGCATGGATCAATAGCGCCCTATCAACTTGCAGGTCGGCCAGTTGGCCGATGAGCTGATCAAAAGCCGAATAGGCGGGATGTTCGGGTGCCGTTTCATTGCGCTTTACCGCCGCTTGCAGTCCCGTGGCAGAAAGCCTTTCCAGGGTCTTGGTATCGGGCAGAGGGCCGTTGCCATGGATCCAGGCGTCGACCTTGCCCAGCCAACCTTCCAGCCAGTCTTCACGGATTTTTCGCCCGTTAAAGATCTTGTCGGCCACCCCGTCATGCAGTTTGCATATGGCGGCATCAAAATCTTTCTCCCAGCAGCGGCGCGCGGTTTCGATGGCGGCTTGGCGACGCGCCAGCATGTCGAAAGGATCTTCCAGTTCAGGCATCCGGACATTGAGCAACGGGCGCACTTTCTCGAGCAGTGCCTGGGGGGTATTGCAATC
>JABDRH010000522.1 GCA_013041835.1 Desulfatitalea sp.
CTCCACGCCATCGCCCACAGCCGCCACGACGCCGGCGCCTTCCACGCCGGGAACCATGGGAAGCGGCAGCGGGAACGAACCCATTTTCTGGCCCTGGCGCTGATAAAGATCCAAGAAATTCACGCCAATGGTGTGATTTTTGATCAGGACTTGATCGCTGGCGGGTTCACCGATTTCCACGTCTTTTAACGTCAGGACTTCGGGGCCGCCGAACGCCTCGACTTGTATCGCTTTCATACTGCCTCCAGTTCTATTGCGGAAAAATATCCTTATAGGTTTTTCTCATTTCCCGTTTCAAAATCTTGCCGGTCGGTGTTTTGGGCAAAGCGTCCACGAAAACGATTTTCTTCGGAACTTTGAAAGACGCCACTTCTTTGCCGCAATGGGTGATGAGTTCGTCTTCGGTCATCTGCTCGCCCTTTTTCAAAACCACGACAGCCGTAACCGCCTCCACCCATTTGGGATGGCGCACACCGATCACCGACACTTCCTCAACCCGCTGATCTTTATAAATCGCTTCTTCCACCTCGCGCGTAGGCACGTTTTCGCCGCCGGTTTTGATCATGTCTTTTTTACGATCCACAACCGTAATGTACCGGTCTTCGTCCAGAACCCCGAGATCCCCGGAATGAAACCATCCGCCTTTCATGACCGCTTCGGTCTTTTCCGGCTCTTTGAAATACAGCATCAAGGCATGAGGACCTTTGCCGCAAATTTCGCCGGGAACGCCGATTTGAGAAACCTCCTGGTCCTGATCATCTTCCAGCCGGGTTTCCATGTGAATGCCGGCCATACCGGCGGAACCCAGCTTCTGCAGCGCATCTTCGGCTTTTAAAATGGTGTGATACGGCGCCAGTTCGGTTTGCCCGTAGTAATTGTAAACGCCTGCGTCGGGAAATTTCCGGATGATTTCCTTTAAGATTTCAACCGGCATGATGGATGCGCCGTAGTAACATTTTTTCAGGCTGGACAAATCATAACTGTCAAAATCAGGATGCCTGAGCATTCCAATCCATACGGTCGGCGGTGCAAAGAACATCGTGGCTTTGTAATCCGCGATATTTTTCAAGATTTTGCCGATATCCGGCCCCATGAGGATATTGGTGCCGCCGATCCAGAAAATCGGGTTCATAAAAACATCCCGCTGGGCGCAATGATAGATCGGAAGGGCATTCACGCTGATATCCGAGCTTTCATACCGCCCGTCGATGATACAGCCCATGTATTGGGCGATCAACGCCTGGTTGCTGATGATCACGCCTTTGGGCAGGGATTCCGTGCCGCTGGTGTAGGTCATCTGCGCCGGGTCTTCGATTCTCAACACAACGTCCGGTTCTGTTTTGGGATAGCTTTGATACCATTGATCAAAATCTTTAAACCCTTTTTCCGCCGGCTTGCCCGCGCCCTGGTTCGACCAGATCAGCGTTTTCACCGTCGGCATGTCCGCCAGAACATCCTTGACCAGGTCGTATAGCGTATCTTCGACGATGAAAACTTTGCTTTCCGAATGATTGATACAAAAGCTGATGTCTTTGCCGCGCAGCAGGTAATTGATCGCCAGGTAAATCCCGCCGATTTTTGCGGCGCCGAGCCATGTGAGAACATGATGATGCGTATTATGCGCCAGAATTGCGACCCGGTCATATTTTTTAACGCCCAGATCCGCCAGCGCATTGGCCACCTGATTGCACTCATCTTCAAGCCGGGAATAGGTGAGCTGCTTTTCGTTGAATATCAACGCGGTTTTATCCGGGAAATGATACCGGGTCCTGCGAATCATATCCGCGATGACCCAGCGGTTGACCCGATTGTAACGCGTCATGAGAAATTCGACATTTTCTTGATCGATAATGTTGTATCTGGCTTTGTCCGCTTCACAAAGATGGCTCACCATGACCTCCTTTGCCTGAGTATGTTCCATTTGCCTTGGCACAAACGTTATGTGAACGTCAGTATCGTTTATCGTTTATAAAAGCCTTCGTTTTTTATACACTATCGAGGCATCAATTGCAGCCCGCAATTTTGCATAAATGGGTAAAATCAACAACCGCATTCCTGAAATGACAGCCTCACGCCCACCAATCCCCACCCCCCAAAAACCCACCCAAAGGTGGGGGCATTTGCGTGGCGCCGCGTATATCGTATATTTAATAAGTTGTCCCTGATCCGCACACAAATTTGGGGGAACCGATTGAAATGGAAAAGGTTTTATATACGGACGCTAACTAAATCCTAAGAGGTAAGATATGTCGGAATCGATGAAAATCGGCGTTATCGGTGCAGGCAATATGGGAAGCGGAATCGTTCAAAAGATCGCCCATGAAGGGCTCCATGTTGTCATGATTGATGTAAAGGATGAATTTGTCGACCGAGGCATGGCCACTATCAAATCCCAACTCGAAGCCGGTGTTCAGCGAAAGCTGTTTTCAGCCGGGCAGGCCGAGCAGACCTTGTCGCGAATCACCGGAACCACGGATTTTGGGGCGGTGGCGGATGCGGACCTGATTGTTGAAGCTGTTTTTGAAGACAAGCAGGTTAAAAGCGATTTATTTAAAAAGCTGGATGACATCTGTGAAGACAAGACCATTTTAGCGACAAACACATCGAGTTTTTACGTCAAAGATTTTGCGGCGCAGGTACAGCGCCCGGATCGTTTCATAGGGCTTCACTATTTTTTTCATCCCGCCAAGAACCGCTTGCTGGAAATCATCCCCCACGACACCACCAGTCAGGAGACACTGGACAAGTCGGCGTTGTTTGCCAAGTTACACGGCAAAACCGCCATCGTCGTTAAAGATGCGCCGGGATTTGCCGTGAACCGGTTCTTCGTGCCATTTTTAAACGAAGCGGGCCGTATGCTCGAGGAGGGTGTGGCGGACATTGCGACCATTGAAGCGGCGGCCAAACACGCTTTCAAAATTGGCATGGGGCCGTTTGAGCTGATGAATGTGACGGGAATCCCCATTACGGTCCATTCGACCCAAACCTTGGGCGCCGAGTTGGGCGCTTTTTACGGCACCTGTGACATCATCCGCTTGCAGATGGAAAAAAATGAGCCCTGGGACCTTGCCGGTCCGGTGGCGGAATCCAAAGTTGATGCGGTGGCGGACCGTTTCCTGGGGGTTTGCCTGGGGGTTGCCGCCGCGTTGGTGGACGAAGGCGTTGCCACCATGGAAGACACGGACCGGGGAGCGAAAATCGGACTCAGGTGGCAAAAGGGCCCCTTTGAAATCATGAACCGGATCGGCATTGATAAAACCTTTCAGGTGGTCAAAGCGGTTTCGGACAAGTACCCTGACTTTCAGTTTCCGGAACTGATCCAGAAGCAGAAGGCTTCAGGCGCCCCTTTTGCCTTTAGCCTCGTTGACCTGGAAATAAAAAAGGACATCGCCTTTATCACGATCAACCGCCCGGAGGCGATGAATGCGCTGAACGAGGCGGTCATCGACCAGATGACGGAAAAATTCGCCGACGCCGAACTGAATCCGTCAGTCAAAGGCATCGTTTTTCAGGGCGCTGGCAAAGCCTTTGTCGCCGGGGCGGACATCCGGTATTTTGTCGATCACATCAAGGCGGATACGATCCAGAATATTGTTGAATTCACCAGGAAAGGTCATGCACTTTTCCTGAAAATAGAAAAATCTGCCAAAAAGACGATCGCGTTGTTGGACGGCCTGTCCCTGGGAGGGGGCAGTGAACTGGCCTTGGCCTGCCAGCAGATACTGGCGACTGCCAACGGCGCCATGGGATTTCCGGAAACCGGCATCGGCATCATCCCCGGCCTGGGCGGCATGCTGCGCATGGCCAAGCAGGTCGGTCCGGCCCTGACCAAATACTACACGTTTACCGGGGCCAGTCTCAGCGCGGAAGACGCCCATACGCTCGGTGTGGTCACGGCGGTGGTCTCCCCGGCCAATGTCCCCCGGACCCTTTCTGAAATGATCGCCGGTGGGAAGACGGATAAATATCGAAGCAGATCATTGCCTGGCGCATACGCTGAGCTTGAGAAGACCTGCAATGAAGAAAACATCGGGAACTTGCTGTCCGGCAAACCGCTTTCCGGCGTCTCTGATGAACTGGCCGCGCGTACCGCCAAGATGGTTGGCCGCAAGAGCCCTGCCGCCCTTCGGACGGCCAATGACATCATTGATCAGCAGGCGACGCTAACCATCGAGCAGGGCGTGTCCCTGGAGCTGAGCCGGCTGACGGAAATCTTTGAGACCGCCGATGCCCTGGAAGGCCTCTCTTCAGCGTTGGAGCGCAGGCGGCCTGGATTTAAAAATGCATAAGCGAAATCAACCATTAAAAGCCAATTCTTTTTGCGTAAAGGAGGTATGCCACCATGTTAAGCAATGCCTTTATCCCCTATAAAGGGTATTACAGCAGTCCCTTCGCCCGCTGGCAGGGTGCCATGGCCAACGAGAACGCCATCGAGCTGGGGGCGGCAACCGCCAAGCGGTGGTTGGCCGGCAAGGCCTGGGACCCGAAGATGTTCGATTATGTCTTGGTGGGGGTTACGGTCGGTCAGCCGAAACAATTTTATGCAGGGCCCTGGGCCGCCGCACTCATCGGCGCCGATGCCAGCCCCGGACTTCTGCTCAGCCAGGCCTGCTCGACGGCCACCATCGGCATCTACCAGGCAGCCATGGCGGTTGAGACCGAATTTTGTGAAAATGCTTTCACGCTGTTCACGGACCGCTGCTCCAACGGACCGCACACCATCTGGCCGAATCCCAAAGGCCCCGGTGGTCAGGTGATTTCAGAGGATTGGGTAATGGACCACTTCGGGTTGGACCCGTGGGGCGGCACCGCCATGATTCAGACCGCGGAGAACGTGGCGGCCCTTACCGGTGTGACCCGGCAAGAGTGTGACCATGTGGCACTGCGCCGTTACGAGCAGTACACGAATGCACTGGCCGATGACCGCGCCTTTCAAAAACAGTATATGTTCCCGGTGGAAGTAAAGGTTTCGAAGAAAAAAACAATCACCATCGAGGCCGATGAAGGCATCACCACCACCACCGCCGAAGGGCTTTCAGGGTTAAGGCCGGTGGTGCCAAACGGCGTGCACACCTTCGGCGCCCAGACGCATCCGGCGGACGGCAACTGCGCCATCGTGGTGACCGGCCGGGAAAAGGCCAAAGCGCTCAGCAGCAATGCCAACATTGAAATTCAGGTGGTTTCCTACGGTTTCGGGCGAGTCGAAAAAGCCCATATGGCCATGGCGCCGGTGCCGGCGGCTCAAATGGCGCTAAACAAAGCCGGCCTGAAGGTCGAAGACGTCAAGGTCATCAAGACTCACAATCCCTTTGCCGCCAATGACATCTATATGGCCAAGGAAATGAACCTCGATGTTGACAGTTTCAACAATTACGGCAGTTCCCTCGTTTACGGGCATCCTCAAGCCCCAACCGCCGGGCGCCTGATTATTGAAGGAATCGAGGAAGCCGTGCTCAAAGGCGGCGGATACGTGCTGTTCACCGGTTGCGCGGCTGGCGATACGGGTGGTGCGATTGTCCTGAAGGTGGGATGAGCGCTGTACTGCAGCGATAGCGGCGGGGGCCATTGATTGTGATCATAGACGGCCACATCCACCTATTTAGCGACGCAGTCATCGAAAACGTCATCCGTAAAAAAAATATGGCAGACATGCTGGGCTTCCAGACGGCGCCCGTACGTCGACGCACCGGCACAAAATCACTGGAGCAAGACTTAGGGGCCGCTGGTGTGGCGGCATGCCAGCTTCTTCCCACCGCCAAGGCGAGCGGTGTGCGGCAGGTAAACGACCGGTGCATGAAGATGGCCGGTGAATCCGACTTTCTCTACACGGCAGCCACGCTGCACCCGGATTTGCCGGCGATCTCGCAAGAGTTGCACCGGTTAAAATGCCATGGGATCAACGGCATAAAACTCTGCTCGTTTTCGCAGGGATTCGCCCTGGACGCCATGAACACCCGCCTCATGCTCGATGCGATCCGGCATGAGAATGCGCACCACCATGGATCTTTTTTTATTATTCTGGATACGTTTTTCCAGGCAGATGCCTACTTCGGAACACCTCCGGAAAACAATCCCACGCCGGACCGCATGGGCGCCCTGGTGGCAGACTATCCCGAAATCGTATTCGTCGCCGCTCACATGGGAGGGTTGACCGCACCGTTTGAACTGATATGTGACCATCTCGTCCCTGCCGACAACCTGTACCTGGACACCTCCAATGCGGCCCACACCCTGGATGAAACACAATTCGTTCAGCTTTTACAATCACACGGCCCCGACCACATCATTTTCGGGACGGACTGGCCCTGGTTCGATCAGGCGTCGGAGATGGTGCTCGTCGAAAGGCTGATGGACGAAGCCGGATTTTCTGAAGATGAGCAGAGCGCCGTATTTGGCAAGAACTTGGCATCCCTGTTGGGTATCGGTTGATCCCAGTCTTGATGCCCTATGATATGAAAAACGCCATCCATCACTTCGCCTCAGGGGGCAGTCGATCGCACCTCCTGAGGCGAAGTACAGATACGGTCCGCGACTTTTAGGGCGAGCCCTTGGCGTCAAACGAAAAGAGTTGTTATTCTGTCGGTGTTCCCTGTGCCGCGGTGGTCATCGCAGGCCTGGAATTCCATAATGACAGCATGCCTTTCAAGGTCATGTCGTTCATCTGCAGGAAGGCTTCAATAGCCTCATCGTTGAACGC
>JABDRH010000524.1 GCA_013041835.1 Desulfatitalea sp.
CATCTGTCCGTGGCGTGGGACCTTTCAGACGTGCCGCCTGACTGCCGGTCGGGTGCGTTATGTGCTGTCCGACGAGGGCCATATTACGGGTATCGTGAACCCACCTTCGCCCTGGTCGAAAAAAAAATACTGGGCCGGTGCGGCCTCTCGGCGCCGGAATGGCGATCTTTGGTTGTCAGGTCGTACACCCGAAAACGGCTCCTGGTGGCCGGACTGGATCGCCTGGTTGCATCCCCGCAGCGGCCACCGATCAACGCCGCCGCCCATGGGCTCCAAAGCCTACCCGCCGCTGGAACCAGCGCCCGGCAGATACATCCACGAATAAAAGTCCGGATGAAAAACAATGACTATGTTTAGCCGGATATTTCGAATTCTATGCTATTTCTTGCTTCAGATGCATGGGGTCGGGATGAAAAATGCGGGCATCCATCAGTTTGGGCGGTTGGGGTACCAGTGGCTGAAAGGCCATATGGGCCAGAATGTCACGCTCCATGTCGATGCCTGGAGCGATCTCGGTCAAGACCATGCCCTGTGCGGTGAGAGCAAAGACGCAGCGTTCGGTGACATATAGTACCGGCTGACCCTTTTTCACCGCATGTGCGCCGCTGAAGGTGACATGCTCCACCTGCTCCACGAATTTGCATACACGCCCTTCCTGTACGATGGAAAGGGCGCCCTCCTTGACCGCCACCATCAGGCCGCCAGCCGTAAAGGTACCTACAAAGACCACTTTTTGGGCGTTCTGGCTGATGTTGATGAAGCCGCCGGCACCGGCCAGCTTCGGACCGAACTTGCTTACGTTCAGGTTGCCGTGGCGGTCGGCCTGGGCCAGTCCCAGAAAAGCCAGATCGAGACCGCCGCCGTCGTAGAAGTCAAACTGGGCGGGCTGGTCGATGAGGGCCTCGGTGTTGACCGCCGCACCGAAGTTTAAGCCGCCGGCTGGCAGTCCACCAATGACGCCCGGCTCGGCCGTGAGAGTGATCAGGTCGAGAATGCTCTCTTCGTTGGCCACGTTGGAGATGCCCTCGGGCATGCCGATGCCCAGGTTGACCACACTGTTGGGTTTGAGCTCGAAGGCTGCGCGCCGGGCGATAATCTTGCGGTCGTTCATTTCCAGCGGTTCCAGTGATTGCATGGGCACTTTGATTTCACTGCTGTAGGCCGGGTTGTAAGGCGTGCCGAAAGTCTGCCAGTGGCGCTCGGGCGGTGCCGTGACCACGCAGTCTACCAAGATGCCTGGAATTTTAACTGACCGGGCATGAAGGCTGCCCCGGTCGGCAATACGTTCCACCTGAACGATGACCCGCCCTTTGGCGTTGCGTACGGCGGTGGCGATGGCCAGGGACTCTAAGGTCAGGGCCTCTTTTTCCATGGTGATGTTGCCGTCGGTGTCGGCCGTTGTGCCACGCAGGATGGCCACGTTGATGGGAAAGGTTTTGTAGGCCAGATAGGGCCGGCCATCGAACCGGATGGTTTCCACGAGCGCTTCGGTAGTGCAGGCGTTGAGCCGGCCGCCACCGTTGATCGGGTCCACGAAGGTGCCCAGTCCCACAGATGTAATGGTCCGTGGTTTGTGGGCGGCGATGTCACGGTACATGTGGGAGATAACGCCTTGGGGCAGATTGTAGGCTTCAATCTTGTTCGCTAAGGCAAGTTGCTGTAACCGGGGTACCAGGCCCCAGTGACCGCCCACCACGCGCTTGATCAAGCCCTCGTGCCCAAGGTGATTCAGACCGCGCTGGTCGCCGTCCCCCTGGCCGGCGGCGTAGACCAGGGTCAGATTTCTTGGGCGGCCGGTCCTCAAAAAGAATGCCTCCAAGGCCACGGCGATGTCTTCCGCAAAGCCGGTGCCCACGAAACCGCCAGTGGCCACTGTGTCGTTGTCACGGATCAGGCGCACCGCCGTCTCGGCGGAGACGATTTTGCCATTTTTAGCCCGCTGGGACGCCGGGCAGGACAAAACAGGATGGCCATCGGATTTGCTTTGGTCGCTGGTCATGGCAGGCTCCTTTGCCGGTATTGGATGGGCCCTTTTCTAAAATTTTCGCCGGTTCAAACGGATTCATTTTTTTTCTTCGCCTTCTTTCTTTTTGCCTGCGAATGAATCGAAGAAAGGCTGAAAAGGGGATATGTCAGAAAAGCTCTGTTGGGCCATTTTGGACACGTTTATTCCCATGTCGAGCCACTGCTTGAACTGATCGTCCATGGTCTGCTTGTGCCTTATAAAATTCTGAAAGGTCTGGAAAAAGTACTTTTCAAAGAATTCTCCCATGAGATTGTCGCCGTATCGGATGATGGCGTGCAGCAACGGCACGGGTAAAAGGGCATTCTTTTTTTTTGCCTCCTCGAGCACGATTTGTGTCAGAATGAATGCGGTCACATCTTCTTTGGTGCCGGCATCCTCAACGCTGACCATACGGCCGGCGCGGATATACTCCGCGACCTCATGCAGCGTGACATAAGCACTCTTTTCCGTGTCATAAATTCGGCGATTCGCATACTTTTTTAAAACTACCACCTCATCCATTTCTGTCTCCTTTGTTTTGGCACCCGAGTTCTTCGTGACGCCGGTTGTGTGCCGCAACATTCATTTTCCCCACCAGCTATCCATGTTCCAACGTAACAAGTTGATTATACTATATCAACACCAATCATCCGACGGGATTCGGCAAACGTAAAAAAATTGTGCATTGCACAAATTATTCTTGACATTTCATCCAGGGATTGTAATTTATGCACAGTGATTTGGCAAAGACCAATTGGTGCAATGCGGCAACAACACTTAACAGATGGATAGAAAGGAGGGATGGGTGCATGGAATACGGCCAAGTAGCCAAGCGTATGCTCAATATGCAAAAATCGTCTTTTGACCACTGGTTCAATACGGTTTCCCTGGTTCAGAATCAGGCGGAATCAACCGTGGACATGGTTCTTAACCAGGCCGCATGGCTCCCGGAAAACGGACGCAATGCCATTCAAAGCTGGATGAGCGTTTGTCAAAAGGAGCGCGGCCGATTCAAGACTTACATGGACAATGGGTTCGTGGCATTCGAGAAGGCATTTACGGAAGCCGTTAAACCGGCCGAAAAGCCCAAGAAAGCGTCGCCCCCAAGTCAAGGCTAAATACCCATGAAGGAGGTTTCAAAAATGGAACAAAGACAAGTTATTAAGCAAATGGTGGAATTCGGTCAGACGGCATTCAACAATGCGTATGATGCCAATACGTTGTTGCAAGACCAGGTCGAGCGCGTGACCAACACCATGCTGGATCAAGCCGGCTGGCTGCCTTCCGAGGGGCGCAAGGCCATCACCGGATGGGTGACGACCTACAAAACCGGCCGTGATAATTTTAAAAAGTTCGTGGATGACAGCTATAAACAAGTGAATGAGATTATCGCCGGATAAGCCGTCAACCTCTCAGAGGCATGCGGGCCGTTATGCCGGCGAAACGCTCTTTGTTGATCTGGCGTTTTGCCGCGCACGGCCCCTATGCAAGCAGACTTGTCATTGTTGGTGCGATTACGGCGCACGAAGCACAAATGAAAAGCAGCACTCTTTTAAAAAGAAGAGGGATGAAAGCCGATGACGACGTTGCAGCATTCACCCGCGTGGGTGAATACGTCCGCAGCTCTGGGAATGTTCAATGCGTTTCAGACGGCGGCGGCCACCTTGATACGATACACGAACGCTTACAGCATTCCCTTTATCATTGCCACCAACTATTTCAACCAGGTGGAACAGCGGCGATTTTGGAAGCGCACCCCCCAAGAGAATCTGCTTGCCTACCTGAAGCTGGCCAACATGAACCTAAACATGGCGGGACGCGCCCTGAAAGGCGACTTGCAGGCCGTGGAGCAATTCCTGACCATGGAGATCCCAGACCTCATGACCGCCCTGGCGAACGGAAAGCCGGCGGCGATAACAACTTTCACTGAACGTATGCAACGTTTTTCAGCGTTAGTGGCCTATACGTATCCCGATGCCATCGAGGCCATTAAAAGTGAATTCGGATTCCATTTCGAGCGGCAGCCGGCATCGAGTCTGGTGGATGAGACCGACCGGTTTCGACTTTACCAAGTCATGCCAACGGAGCCCAATGTCAAGCTGCGGGAGAACGCCAAGCCGATTCTAATTGTGCCGCCACTGGTGCTGGGCGCCAACATTCTTGCCTTTCTGCCCATGGAAAAACGCAGCTATGCTCACGCTTTCGCCAACCAAGGCTTTCCGACCTATGTTCGCGTGCTCAAGGATATTCAGACCAATGAAGCGGTTCAGACCATGGGCCTGCAAGAGGATGTCAAAGACATGCGGCGCTTTTGCGAAACCATCAAAGCACGCAACGGCATGGCGCTGACCCTCAATGGGTACTGCCAAGGCGGATTCACAGCGCTGTGCTGCCTGCTTAGCGGCGAACTGGACGGCCTGGTGGATGCATTTCTGACATGCGTGTCACCCATGGACGGATCGCGCGGTCAGGGCCTGTCGCAATTTTTGAAACAACTGCCCCGGGTTTTTAACGATTTGGCCTATGGTACGAAAGTTTTGCCCAACGGCAACCACGTAGCGGACGGCACCTTGATGGGATGGGTTTACAAGCTTAAAAGCATCTCAAGCGATACACCACTTTTGGCCATGTGGCGGGATATGCTGCTGCTGTCCAAAAGCAACGGCGATCCGCCCGCTGTCAACAAAACCGCCGCGGCGCTGAACTATTGGCTGATTCACGACCGCAACGACCTGCCCTTGAAAATGACTCAGGTAAGCTTTGATTCATTCAACACGCCGATCGGCAAGGATGGCTCACTGCCTATCACCTTGGGGGGCCGCCCCTTGAACTTGAAACGCATCGAAGAAAAAAAGATTCCCTGGCTGATTTGTTACGGCAAGCAGGATGACTTGGTGGAGCCGGTCACCGCACTGGCGCCCACCGACTATGTGAATGCCGAGGTGTCTGGATTTCCCAAAGGCCACGTGGCCATCGCCACTTCGTGGTCCCACCCTGAATCCGCATACGCCTTGCATCGCCGATATCCGGACGAAGGCACTCGAGGGCCGGTGCGTTTTCAACTTGATCTACAGCAGGCCTTGGATGATGCGCGTGCCAGGGCGGTAAAGAAGTCACCCGAAAAAATACCGGCGCCGCCGGCCGCACCATCTACCGTTGATACGCCCCGAGCGGCGATGACCGAAGCGAGCGAGCAACCACCATTAAATAAGATCGCAAAGACAGTCCTGGCCGCAAAGCCGCCATCGAAGAGTACCCCGTCCAAAACAAAGGCGGGCGCCCGACCTAAAAAAACGTCTTCGAAAACCGTATCCGTACGCGCCAAGACGACCGGGTCTCCAAAGACAAAAAAGACTGACTTAAAACCAAAATAGAAGAGGTGCCGATGCTTAACATAAAGGATGCAGTGGCCGTCATCACCGGGGGCGCCAGTGGAATCGGACTCGCCTTGGCTCATTACTGGGCTAAACAAGGTGGCAAGCTGGTGTTGGGTGATATTGCCGAGACGCCCTTGAAAGAGGCAGCCGAGCAGATCCGCGGCGAGACGGCCACGGTGGTGTGCGATGTTACTCAAGAAGCCGATTGTGAACGGTTGGCCGCTACAGCCATAGAACGTTTTGGCAAGATCAACCTGGTGGCCCCTTTTGCCGGTATCATCAAAGATGGGCTAATGCTCAAAATCGAAAAGACAGGCAAAGTGACCGGCAAAATGCCGATTGAGGATTTTCGATCGGTGATCAACATCAATCTTACCGGGGTCTTTCTCACCGTGCGCGAATGCGCCGAGCAGATGATCAACCACGATTGCACGGGCCTGATCTGTTTGATTTCATCGACAGGCTCACTTGGCACGGCAGGCCAAATCAGTTACAGCGCCACCAAAGCAGCCAACTCGGTGATGCCAAGGGTGATCACCGCGGAATTCTTCCGGCGCAATGTCGCCCACCGCATCCGCTGCCTCGCGGTGGCACCCGGCTATGTGGGCACACCCATGGTCAGGAGCATGCCTCAACGCGTTCAGGACAAAATTGTTGAACAAGTGCCCATCGGCCGACTGATCGAACCCGAAGAGGTTGCGGCCTTCGTTGGCGAACTTTTCCGCAACGAAGCCCTCGCGGGTGACGTCTTCTTCATCCACGGTGGCCTGCGGCTCGGTTCCAAAGGCTGACAGGATAAGGGAGCGGCAGGAAGAAAACTTCCCCCGTCTTGCTGCCTCTTTGTCCGCCTACGGCGTTTGGGCCTCGGTATATAAAAAAATCGTGTCTGATTTTGCCGATATCCGATTTAACTGAAAGGCGCATGCACGGGTACATATCCAGAGGTGCACCGGCTGATGCGCCTCATGGATAAAACCGAATCCGACGCAATGGAGCGAATTATTTCCCCCACTCAGGGAAAACCTATTCTATTTATAACCCTTTGATTTTAGGATCTTGTGAGATAGTTGCCACTGTCATCAATTTGATGGGTTAGCGACAGAACAAATATACCCTGGCCGCCACCCTAATTATATTGACACGTCACGTGCATCTCCCTATAATATAGACTTCATACCAACCTCACATCGATATGAGGTGCGCTATGTCATACGTCATTCCTAGAGCCTACCCTAGAATGGAATTTGCTACTCCTATTCAATTGCGCCCCATGGGCACCGAACAGACTGATTCATTCGAGCCGGCGTGGACGCTCAACTACAGTGAAGGTGGTTTTTGTTATAGCGCAAAGCGGCTGCCATCCCTTGATACCGAAGTGTGCATCGTCATGAGCGATTATGCCCCCGAGCGGTCGGGACCGGTAAGTTTCCGCTCCTATCTGACGCGTATCTGCTGGCTGGCCCCCCCGGACGACAGCACCAGGGAGGCTACAATGGCCGGGGCACGGATTATTGCTCGCAGCCATGAGGTGTTGGGCACCCATGCAGAAAAACCCTTTCATATCTGCGATATGTGCAACGCTATGATGTCGGTCTGCCGGATCACCAGTAGCGGCTGTGATACCCAGCTATGCGAGTACTGCAGCCACCATTTTGACAAATTGCCCCAAGGCATGACACGAAAGTGTATTGAACGCTTTTTGGGGGGCAATGTGATCTGAAGGTGCAGGAGATTTTTCCAGCTCGATAAGGAATCGCAATTTAATAAGTTGCCCATTTAGGCGCGCGGATTTGGGTTGGCTTGGTTCGATCTGAGGGCTCAAAACCGCAGGAATAGCGAGCTATTTTGAGGATTTTGAGACCGAAGAT
>JABDRH010000526.1 GCA_013041835.1 Desulfatitalea sp.
ACACACCCCCGGCATCGATGCGGCCGGCGAAGTGGCGGAAAGCACCGATGCGCGTTTCTCAAGGCACGATGCGGTGCTGGTGACCGGTTACGATCTGGGGATGAACACCAGCGGTGGATTTGCCGAATATGTGCGGGTGCCGGCTGCGTGGGTAGTGCCCCTGCCTGCCGGCCTGAGCCTGAAAGAAAGCATGATGCTGGGCACGGCCGGCTTCACCGCCGCGCTGAGCCGGTTGCGGCTTGAAGCAGCCGGCGTGACGCCAGAAAGTGGTGAGGTCCTGGTGACCGGCGCCACCGGCGGCCTTGGCAGCTTAGTCGTTGCCCTTATGGCCGGCGGTGGATATTCCGTTACCGCGGCCACGGGCAAAACCGATGCCGCCGACTATTTAAAAAACCTGGGTGCCGGCACCATCCTGGATCGTCAACGCATCCTGGACGAACCTGACAAACCGCTTCTGCCGGGACGCTTTTCCGCCGTCATCGACACCGTGGGCGGGGATATCCTCTCCTATGCCATCCGCGCCAGCAACTACGCTGGTGTGGTCGTCTGCTGCGGCAATGCCGCCTCGCCCAGCCTGAACCTGACAGTCTACCCCTTCATTCTGAGGGATGTGCGGCTCATTGGTGTCGCTTCGGCCGAGTGTCCCATGACCGAGCGTCTCGCGGCGTGGGAGCGGCTGGCCGGTCCCTGGCGGCTGGATCACCTCAACAACCTGATCGAGGAAATCACCTTGACGGAAGTGGCCCCGCGCATCGACCCAATGTTGGCCGGGCAACACGTTGGACGCCGCCTGATTCGAATTTCGGAATAAAACCAATAGCTTAATGCTCATAGATGGATCCATGGAATTAACTTTTGATTTCGACACACCCATCGATCGCACCACCTCGGATAGCGACAAGTGGCGCAAATATCACGGCAAGGACATCATCCCCATGTGGGTGGCGGACACGGATTTTGCCTCGCCGCCCGCCGTTTTGGAAGTCCTCCGGCAACGGGTGGACCATGGCGTGTTCGGATACGCCAGTCCCGATCCGGCATTGAAACCGGCCATCATCGACTATCTAAAAAACACATTGGACTGGTCGGTGCGTCCCGAGTGGATCGTATGGCTGCCGGGTCTGGTGTGCGGGCTCAACGTCGTGTGCCGCAGCGTGGGGCGCAGCGGCGCGGGAATTTTAACCACCGTGCCCATCTACCCGCCCTTTCTCACGGCGCCCGACAATTCCGGGAAACGGTTACAGACCACCGGCCTCGTCCTGCAAAACGGCCAATGGCGCTTTGACTTCGACAACCTGAGACGATCCATCGACGCCCGCACGGCCCTGTTCATGCTGTGCAATCCCCACAACCCCACCGGTCGTGTGTGGACCCGCGAAGAGTTGACGCACATTGCCACCATTTGTCTGGAGCACCGGCTGTGGATCTGCTCTGACGAAATCCATTGCGACCTGGTGCTGGCGCCGGGCTGCCAACATATTCCCCTGGCATCCCTGAGTCCGGAAGTGGCCGAGCGCACCATCACCCTGATGGCCCCCAGCAAAACCTATAACATTCCCGGGCTGGGGTGCTCGTTTGCCGTCATATCCAACAGTGGATTGCGGCAACGATTCAAAAAGGCCATGGCCGGTATCGTACCCCACGTGAACCTGATGGGTTTTGCAGCGGCACTGGCCGGCTATACCCATGGGGGGCCGTGGCTCGCCGCCGTGCGCAATTACCTGTTGCACAATCGGGATATGGTTTTCGACCGTGTGAACGCACTACCCGACGTGCACATGGCCCCGGTGGAAGCCACCTACCTGGCATGGATCGATGTCCGACGCACCGCTATCCAAAACCCCGGACGACATTTCGAACAGGCCGGCATCGGCCTGTCGGACGGCGTTCACTTCGGCGCCCAAGGGTTTGTGCGCATGAATTTCGGATGCCCGCGCGGCACGTTGAAACAAGCGCTGGGCCGTTTCGAGGAGGCGTTTGCCGGTGTCCCCCATCCCGAATAGATTATTGACAACCGCTTCAAAATAAATGAGAAAAGTTCACCGCACCTGCTGTACAGCGGGAACCCATCATCGTCTCACGAGGGAGAGTTATAACCATGTACTTTATCGGCAATTTCCAATACGTATCCGATCAGCAGGACAACAACGAACACCAGCGCCGCCACGGTATGTTTTCCATGATGATTCAGGTAGATTCGTCAAAAGAAGCACTCGACCATTTCAAACAGCGGTTGATCGAATTCCGGCGATCTTCCACGTTTTTTGAAGGTCAATGCACCATTTATATCAACCAACTGCTCGAATTCGACCAGATGCCGCAACACGAAGCGGTGATGCTCAATTTCAAGTCCTATGCAGGCGACCCGTTGCTGCCGTATATTGCGTGCGTGGTGCCCAGTGAACAGCACAATGCCTGCAAAATTCACGAGTGGCAGAACAATCAGCCCTTGACCGACGGACACGAGGATCGTCTTTTTTTGGAGTTCGTGTAAATCGTCTTACAAAAGCCTTGAAGGATGTAAGGAGAGAAACCCCATGCCGGCCTTTGAAGCCGCATACCTTCAAGCCTATCGACAATCCGTGCTGGCGGAGAAAGCCCGGATGTCAGCCGACATGCTGATGGATTGCGACCTGTGCCCGCGCCAATGCCACGTGGACCGCACCGCCGGCAAGCTTGGCTATTGCCGTACGGGCCGACAAGCCGTGGTGGCCTCTTTTCAACCCCATTTCGGTGAAGAAGCCCCCTTGGTGGGCCACAACGGATCGGGGACCATCTTTTTTACCCACTGCAACCTGCTGTGCAATTTCTGCCAGAACTTCGAAATCAGCCATGGCGGCGAGGGTGGCGCGATGACCCACCGCCGCCTGGCGGACATGATGCTGTTCTTGCAAGCCGAAGGCTGTCACAACATCAACTTGGTCACGCCGTCGCACGTCATTCCCCAAATCCTGAGCGCCCTGATGCTGGCAGCGGCAGATGGCCTGACGGTGCCGTTGGTCTATAATACCGGTGGTTACGACCGGCTGTCATCGCTACGGTTGCTGGAAGGCGTGGTGGACATATACATGCCCGATTTCAAATTCTGGGATAATGCGATCGCCAACAGGACCTGCCACGCCCCAGACTACCGTGAAACCGCATGTGCGGCCTTAAAGGAGATGCACCGCCAGACAGGTGATCTGACCATAGATGACGCCGGCGTGGCCCAACGCGGGCTGCTGGTCCGGCATTTGGTGCTGCCGGAGCATTTGGCCGGCACGCGCGAAGTGATGCGTTTCATCGCCGGTGAAGTCTCTGTCGACACCTATGTAAACATCATGCCCCAATACCGGCCATGCGGCCGAGCCCACGAAGTACCGGCGCTCGGAGCCAGTCTATCCCCGTCAACATATGAACAGGCATTGACAGCCGCTTGCCAAGAAGGCATTACACGCCTGGATCAGCGGCGTCCACTCATATTTCGATAGAAATCATCGTCATTAAACATTTCAAAACGTACCCCAAACAAGGAGATCGCAATGAAACAACTGCTTGCAACATTAATCCTGGTTTTCACACTCGCCTGCCCAACCCTGGCCCAGGACGGTCCACGGGTTCTCATCGAAACCAACAAGGGCGATATCCTTCTGGCCTTGGACGCCAAGACGGCGCCCAAGACGGTGGCCAATTTTCTGCGGTACGTGGAAAGCGGACTTTACAACGGCACCATTTTTCACCGTGTCATCAAAGGCTTCATGATTCAAGGCGGCGGCATGACCGGCGACATGCAACCCAAGCCCACCCAGGCCCCGGTCATCAATGAAGCGGACAATGGACTCAAGAACAAAGTGGGCACCATCGCCATGGCGCGCACCCAAGATCCCCATTCGGCCACTTCCCAGTTTTTCATCAATGTGGCCGACAACGCATTTCTCGACCACAAGGCAAAATCGCCGCCAGGCTGGGGGTACTGTGTTTTCGGAAAGGTGATTGAAGGCATGGACGTGGTGCGGGCCATTGAAAAGGTGGATACCATGGCCAAGGCAGGCCATATAGATGTACCGAATACCCCCGTCGTGATCAAGCGGGCATCGCTGGCATCCGATACGACGGCCGGCGAAAAAACATCGGATTCCCAAAAAGAGAAAAAAAAGTAGTTAAGGATGCAGGCGGGTGGCGGGTCAAAGGCGCGGCCCCCCACCTGTCTCCGACTATTTAACAATACATGCTTGACACCGAAAGCCTCGCTTGGCTAAACTGAATGATATCCAACCCGGCTCGTTGTGCGTGCGCCCAATCAAAGGCGCCAAAAATCACAGACATCGCCAACGGCCGATGCCAGACTTCGTGCGACAAGCACCGCTGAACGCGCCACATCCTATTTGACTTGACGCACAGAACATTGAACCAAAGCGACTTGAAGCGACGTTTTACCCCCCCCCGCATCCTCTGAACTTGAGCGCTTGCCGCCAGCCCATCGCGGGCTTGGCTTCCGTGGGACGACGGCCTGAACTTAACCATTAGCTTCTCGCTCATGCCTTAACGCTGGAGGACTCAATCATGAAGACCACCCAAAAGGCGGAAAGACGGCGGCATAAACGCTATTCCATGACCAACCGCATGATTGCCATGGTCCGTTCAGATTCGCATCAGTTGGAAAAGATCCATCGCATGAGCAAAGGCGAAATCGCCATGGCGGTGATCAAATCAAAACCCCAGCGCATGGGCGAAATCCTGGAAATCAGCCGGGGCGGCTTGTCGTTTCGGCACATTGAAAACGATGCCGATATTTCTCAATTCCAAGAACTGGACATTCTTTTTACCGATGATGATTTCCACCTGACCCGTTTACCATTCTATGCCGTGGTGGAGCGCGATGTCAAAAGCGATGCCCCCTTCGATGTCCTGACCATGAAGCAGTTGGCAGTGCAGTTCAAGCCCTTATCCGACCGGCAACAACGCCAATTGGACCAATTATTGGAGAGATACACTTCCCAAAAAAAGGGCAAACAAGTGTGGGGTAGCAGCTCTTAACGAACCAATGTGTCGGCTGCACACCCATCCAAGGCAAAGGAAGCGATCCTATCGACCTTCCGAGTTGCGGACTGCAAACTGGCTGTTATCCCACACTTGTTCCTTCACGCACCCCCTCATAGACCCGTTGGCGTGCCTGTGCGGCGTTCTTTAAGGCCGGTACCTGCTCATCCACATAATCATACACCTTGGCCCGTTCGATTCCCTGCGAAGGGCGCAGCACCCGGCCCAGATACTGGAGCACACGTCCGCTGAAACGCACCGGCGTGGCCAGAAAAAGGGTCGACAGGGCCGGGCTGTCGAATCCCTCGCCGATGAGCTGTCCCGTGGCGATCAGAATCCGCATATCTCCTGCGTTGAGCCGTCCAATGACTTCCGTACGCTGCTCCATGCTCAGATCTCCGGTCAGCAAGTCGGCATCAAGGTGATATTTGTATTTGAGCAAGGCCTGCAGCACCTGGCAGTGCTGTTTGCGATCGGAAAGCACCAGGATCACCCCCGGCCGCCGTTGCTGGATTTCACCGGCAATATCCGCGGCGATGAGGCGATTGCGGGTGTCGTTGTGGGTCAATTCGGAGAGCATGCGGCTGTACTCGTTGACCGGATCGGCATAGGGAACGAATTCAGTGGTCCGAAACACCACCTCGATGTCGAGGATCTGCCCCGATGCCACCAGTTCCGACGACGGCACCTCGTGGTGGACATCGCCCAAATGCCAGAAGATCAATTTGGACAAGCGGTCCCGCCGCCACGGGGTGGCCGACAAGCCCAGCATGTAGCGGCTGTCAAAGGCCGTGACCGCTTCCGTGAAGGTGCGGCTGGGCGCCCTGTGGCACTCATCCACCACCACGTGACCAAAGTGGGACGACAGCTCCTTGGCGCTTTTATAAAGGGATTGCACCAGGGCCACGGTGATGGCCGTGCCCACCCGCCGCTTGCCCCCGCCGATAAGTCCCACCTGCTCACCGGGAATGGAAAGGAAGGTTTCGATGCGTGCCATCCATTGCATCGCCAGATCCCGGGTGTGCACGACAACCAAGGTGGGCTGACGCCGCTGAGCGATCATGTATAGCGCCATGATGGTCTTGCCGCTGCCCGTGGGGGCGCTCAGGGTGCCGAAATCCCGGGCCAGCATGACGGCCGTGGCCTGCTGCTGGAAGGGTCGCAAGGTGCCGGTAAAGGTGAAATCCAGTTCATCCACCGTTCGCCGGCGATCGTCGATATCGTAAGGCTCCCCCTGCTGGCGGCAAAGCAGGATCAACTGCCGCATCAGGCCGCGGGGCACGATCAGGCCGTCCGGTCCGCTGCGTCGATAATACTTGAGAACTTTTGGCACGCCCCGGTTCCAGCGTCCCATGCGTTCGTTTTCCAACCACTTGGGATTGGTGAACTGCAGCCGCTCAATGAGGTCGTCACGCACCCCGTCGGTCAGGTTGGTGAGGCGCAAGTGTTTGGTGATGCGAATGTTCAATAGTGCAGGGACCTCGTTTCATCCGGGTTTACTGGCCGGCCATGGGTGATCCGACCCCGTTTGGCATTTCATACCCTTTCACGGTATAGAAATCACTCCTTATTTAGATAAGGACGCAGGAATATAAAAAGGGCGCTCCTGGTTGGAGCGCCCTTTTTATATTCCTGATCAAAGAAAAACGCGTTTAGTGGACCGGCAGCATCCTTTCCAGGTTCGCTGCCGGCGCTTGCAAGCCGGCCCTGAACAAACGCAGGGCAAGGTCATCCAACGCCATGGCCAAAGCCTCGCGTGGCATATGCCGGACGAGGCTTTGTGAAAGGTTTCGGGCTTGATCCGTTCTTCCGCAGCAGGCATGGCCAGCCGCGAGCATGAAGATGGCCGGGAAATAGGTGGGGTGTCGGTGGGCAAGCGGTTGGAAAACTTCAACAGCTGCTTCAAATTCTCCCTGCATCAAACGGCTGATGCCAAGATTGTAGTGTGCTTCCCGGGCATTTGAATCCATCGCCACTGCACGGCGGGACCATGCCAGGCTTTTCAGGTAATCGCCCTGTTGCCAATAGGCGGCCGCCAGGTTGACCAAGGCTTCCAGGAAATTGGGTCGCAGGGTGAGCAGGCGCTGCCAGAGGCCGACCGCCTCATCCCACCGTTCCAACTGGCCGGCCGCAACCGCCAGTTCCCGAACAGCGGCCGGGTCGTCCTTCATCTCCTCCAACTTGGCATACCCCAGGGAAAAGTAGCTTTTGGCCTTCTCCAGATTTCGGCTTTCATCCAGATGGCCGTAATGGTGGACCGGCACCGGGCAATTCTTAATGGGGATACCAGCGGACCGCAGGGATGGTTCGACCCGCTCATGCACGGGGAAATGAAACCGCACTGCCGGATGGCGTTTGAACAGCCGCACCTTGTTGCTGGGAAACCAGCCCATGCCGGTTTCACAGGCCTGATAGTCCCCCATATTGGCCTGCCAACCGATGGCGTTGGCCACGTTGCAGTAGTTGCGCGTCTGAAGGGTATAGGCCACAACCCCTTGGCCCTGGCTTCGTATCAGCGACCGAAGTGCCTCAAAATCTTGCGCAGCAATGAGTTCATCGGCATCCAACACCAGCACCCAGGCGGCGCCGGAAAGACCCAGGGCCGCATTCCGGGCAGCGGCGAAATCGTCGCACCAGGAAAAGGCGTGTACTTGGGCACCGTAAAGCCGTGCAATGTCAGCCGTGCGGTCGTTGGAGCCGGTGTCCACCACGATAATCTCATCGGCCAGCGGTTTGGCAGCATGCAGGCAGGCGGCCAAAAATTTGGCCTCGTTGCGCACGATCATGCACAAGGAGAGAGAATCGGCGACGCTATCTGAAATACGATCCGGACCGATATGAAGACGTACGGCCAGACCGGCGTCGAGCAGGCCGTCGTCGTGAGCGTCACCGGCCACCAACCTTTCGATGGCCGTCATGGCTTCGACGTAGGCC
>JABDRH010000529.1 GCA_013041835.1 Desulfatitalea sp.
TTCTTCCAAGCCTTTGCCCACACCACCAAACATGTGATGGGCGGGTGCGACCATCTGGCCGGCGTGCGTCAGGTGCATAAGCTGGCCAGTGTCCTGGCCGGAAGCAAAGCCGCCTTGACGAAACGGCCCTTCTTCTCGGTGATCACCAATCCCATCAGCCCGCTAACCATCGATGCCGAAACGCTGAAAATCCTGGAATACTGCGCACGCCATGCCATTCCCGTCACCTGCGCACCGGCGCCCATCGCCGGAGCCACGGCGCCGGCCACGCTGGGCGGTGTGCTGGCGCAACTGCACGCCGAAGCCCTTGCCGGTGTGGCCCTTGTGCAGTTTTTTGCGCCCGGTGCCCGGGTGCTATATGGCGCCGTCCCGTCGACCATGGATCTGCGTACCATGTACTTGGCCATCGGCTCCGTCGAGACTAGCATGCTCAATACCGCGGCCGTGGCCCTGGCGCACCGCTACCGGCTGCCCATTTATGCCTCGGCCGGCTTGACCGACGCCAAGGTGCCGGATATTCAGGCCGGGTTCGAAAAGGGTGTCTCCAATTTGTTGGTCGGGCTGGCTGGCGCCGATTTCGTACACCTGGCCGCCGGCATGCTTGATTCGGGAAATGCTATCGCTTTAGAGCAGTATGTGATCGACAATGAAATATTAGGCATGATCCGCCGCATCCTTGACGGTATCGACATCACAAAGGAGACACTGGCGCTGAATTGCATCGAAAAGGTCGGCCCGGGCGGCCATTTCATCACCGAAGATCACACGCTCGAGCATATGATGACGCAGTTCTTCTATCCGGCGCTGAGCGTGCGCATGCCCTATGATTCGTGGACGCGTGAAGGGCGGCCGACATCGGTGAGCCGCGCCCGCGAGGTGGTCACGAAAATTCTGTCCGCGCATGAAGGTGTACTGGATACGCGCACCCTGCGGCGCATCCGCAAGGCGCTGCCGCAAATCAGGGATTTGTAATGGACAAATGAACAAAACCATACCCATTATCGCCTGCAGCGTGTTCAAGGACGCCATCGCCTATCTTAAAGACTGGATGGCCGATCGCCCGTTTGCATTCAGCTACCTGCCGTCCCATCTGCATTTAAAACCTGCCGATCTCAAACGGCAGCTAATGGCCGCCATACGGCAGTCCAAAAGGCACGCCCCATGCATGGGGTGCCTCTACGGTCAGTGTTTTGCCGACATCGATCACCAACTGACACTGGCTGAAGTACTGCGTATTCCCTGCGGCCACTGCTATGAAGTGCTGCTCGGCCCGCAGCGCTATCGGCAGATCGTGTCCGACCATCCAGGCACCTTTTTTGTCGAAAAGGAGCTGCTGCTCGACTTTGATACTCTTTGTCGCGAGCCCCTGGCCCTGGATGATCCAGAGATGCGGGAGCTCTTTTTTTTACATTACCGCCAGGTGGTGTATATTCGCCAGCCATTGGACCCGGACTTGACCGCACCTGCCCGGCATGTGGCCGACCTGCTGGGGTTGGCCTTGCGGGTCGAAGATGCCGATTATGAGGAATTGAAACGCTTTTTGATTGAACTACAACGCTGCTAAATCAGAACCCAATTCACCACCATGAAAATCAACAGGACTATCCAAAAGAAGAAACGGAAGAAAAGAGTCGCCCGGGATTTACCGTCTCGCAAGGAGCGCAAGACCACCTGGTTGAATTTGCTGCCGGATGACGTGTGGTTGCGCGTCAAACGGGGGATCACCATCTATGAAGCCCTGCAGCATACTGATCTGGATATGAACTTCGAATGTGGCGGACTGGGCACCTGCGGCAAATGCAAAATACGCATCGTCACCGCCTTGGGTCCCCCGGATCAGCAGGAAGAAAAACTGCTGACCCGCGATGAGCTGGACAGCGGCGTGCGACTGGCCTGCCGCACCCGCATCAAAAAGAGCCTAGTGGTGTATACCGACATGCGCCGGGATCGCGAAGAGATGTTCCAGATCCTCAAGCACGGCGTGGTTTGCGACATAAAGATAGAACCGTTGATCGAGAAGGTGCCGGCCCGGATCGCGCCACCCGATACGGCGCATGGAGATTCCGATTTCAAGCGGCTGCGCAACGCCCTGGGGCCCGGTTACCAGCATATCAAAGTAACCCACCAGTGCCTTGCTTCCCTTTATAAAAACTTGCGTCAAACCGCTTTTTCCGGTGAAGCTTTACTGCACCAGGGCTGCCTGCTGTCATGGGCGCCGGCCGGCAGCGCTTACGGCCGATACGGCGTCATTTTCGACATCGGCACCACCACATTGGTGGGAAAACTGATCGACCTGACCGACGGCCGGGAAAAGGCCGTGATTTCAAGACTCAACTCCCAAACCCGGTACGGCACCAACGTCATCCGGCGAATTGAATTTATCCGCACCAATCCCAAGGGACTCCAACGCATGCAGCAACTGCTCATGCGCGACTTGAACGCCATTGTCCGCAGGCTGGTGTATGCCGCAGATATCGACAAAGCGTATATCTTCATCGCCGTGGCGGCGGGCAATACGACCATGCAGCACATCCTGCTCGGCCTCGATCCCAGCGATATCGCCGTAGCCCCGTTCACGCCGGTGATCACCGAAGGCGTATCCTTTCCCTCGGCCGACGTGGGCCTGGACATCAACCGCGATGCCATGCTTTACGTCATGCCGGCCAAATCGGGTTACATCGGCGGAGATCTTATCAGCTTTATTCTCTCCTCCATGATATGGGAACAGGAAAAAAAAATAATCTTGGGACTGGATTTCGGCACCAATGGTGAAATCTTCCTGGGCAACGGCCGTCGGTTGCTCTCCTGCTCGGCCGCGGCCGGACCGGCCCTGGAAGGCGCCCGAATTTCATGCGGCATGATTGCCAAATCAGGCGCTATCGAAAGCTTTCGCATCGTCAAAGATCAACTTCAATATAATATCATCGGCAATGTCAAGCCTCGCGGCCTTTGTGGCAGCGGCTTGGTGGACCTGACGGCCCTGCTGGCGCATCACGGTGCCGTGGATGTCGAAGGCCTGTTGAGTCCCATGGGATTAAAAAAAGACGAGCGTTTGTTCCAAACCCGGCTAACGCCGCATTCAGATGCGGCGGTATTCGACTTTACCATCGCCACCGAAACGGAGAGCTTCCATGGCCGGCGCATCCTCCTGAGCCAGAAAGATATCCGCGAACTTCAACTGGCAAAGAGCGCCGTGGCCGCCGGCGTGCAACTGCTCATGCAGGAAATGGGCATCAATGCCCAACAAATCGACGAGATATACCTGGCCGGCGCCCTGGGCAATTACGTGAACCCTTTAAGCGCCATGCGCATCGGCCTGATCCCCACCATCGATCGCCATCGTGTGCTCTCCCTGGGCAACGCCGCCTCCACCGGCGCCACCATGGCTTTGCTCTCCCGATCCTACTGGGAGACCGCCCTGACCCTGGCCGATCAGATCGAACATATCGAACTGAGCCTGCATCCCGATTTTTACGACACCTTCATCGAACAGATGAATTTTCCGGACCAGGATCTGTGGTAAAAACTCACGCAGATTGTTTTTTGATAAGGCAATTTAAGGGCTGCTCATTTTCAAGGGGAATTATTTTCTTTATACAAAGATGATAACGCTCCTTGCTCTTTTTGTTTATCGCCACTGCTGCGGTATGTTGCGTTGAAGGCGTCAATAGCCAAAATTGCCAATCAACCGGGTCTACTTTTTGTTCCGGGCAAACCGAAAATCCGATGGGCTGTTGCTCGGAGAGAATGTAAAAGGTGAATTGATCAAGAGCAAGCGAAAGCCCCATGCCCCTAGCTTTGATAAATGATTCTTTCAGCGTCCAATAATCGAAGAAACGATCCCGCCATCGACTCTTCGGCAAGGCCTTGAAGTCAACCACTTCTTGTGGTGAAAAATATCTGTCGATTAATTGTACCGGAATCGGCTCCCTCTGATTATTTTCTACATCAACGCCGATGTCTTGGGTTAATACAATAGCCAATGCGACCATACCTTCGGTGTGGGACAGGTTAAATCTGAGAGGCGGGATACCCGGCATGGGCATAATGTCCGGTCGTCCGTATCTATTCTTTGAAAACCGCCATTGTGTTGGCGCGACATCGGCATAGCGAGACAATGTGGTGCGAACGAGCGCTCGGGTAACAAGGTACTGATGACGATGCTTGTCAAAATGGAATCGTTGCCATTGGTTTTTCTCTTCTTCGGATAAAAGCTCGGCATATGACGAAAGAAGAGAACTGTTTTTTATTTCATTCAAAAAAGCAAACCAAAGGTGGATCTCATTGGCCTCGGGACTTAATAAAGCGATCGGCTCTTTCATTTTCAAATCATTTCATCCGAGTAGACACAAAAAAGCTTTTTCCGGGTAATGGCACCTTCATGAGGATAGCCATAGGCGTTGTTAATATAGGTAATATTATCTATTTTTACCTGCCGATTGACGTGTGTGTGACCATAGATGTGAATTCGAGGATGAATACGCCTTATCTGATGTTCCAGCAAATTTGTACCCAATACCGGATACAAGTACCTTCTATGCTTGGGAATAAATGACGGCATCACATCGATCCGGGGCACAAAGTGCGAAAACGTAATGACACACCGGTTCTTGATTTCCAATGCGCGTTCGTTTAGCGAAAGGAAATATTGAGTGATATCGTCGTCATTCATTCCCTTTTCCCATCGGCAAGCAACGTAGTCCACCCAAGATCGCCGCAAATCTACCGAAGGTTCACCAAAAGAGTAGTCATACCAGCCAAATAATGGAATGATGGTGACATTGCCGAATTCAACCGGCTTCGTATTTATACCGTATTGATCAGCCAACTTCAAAATAGAGTGAAATTTTTCCATGGAATCATGCCAGGTGCCATGCCGAAGCCACAGGTCATGATTTCCGGGAACGTAGCAAACCCCATGGAATGTATCGCTAAGAATCTCAAACGCCGCTTTCAACGATTCGATAGCGTCGGCAATATCCCCCGCCAATATCAAAATATCGTCTTGGTAATCAACGCTTGAAAGAGATGTTAGCCACCCATGATTTTCATGAAAGTCGATATGAATGTCTGAAACGGTATAAATCTTCATAATAACGGTATGAGCGACTGATCAACGCCAATTCGGCCATCTTTTCCATGCGACATTGGAATCAAGAACGGGAAGGCTGCCATCCACGCCAGCCAGACCCGATCGCGCCAGCGCGAAGTGCGTTTCTCACTGCGCAACAGGTCGGTGCCGAACAGTAGCACAAGCAACACGAGGGCAGCCGCGCCGCCTATCCAAGGCCATGCGATGTCGAATCTGTTCATGTTCATGTCAAACCACCTTTCGTTTCTGCACTCGCCGATCACCTTCCGGCCGTCTTCTTTCATGCGACATTTTAATTACTTCTTCTTTATGGGTGCAAAAGTAAATTTCTGGCCGCCCACGGCCGCTTCAAACATCAGGCCACCTTTGGCATGGACGAAGACGGCCATGCCTTTCTGATAGTTTATTTTTGCTTGGACGCCGGTGGCCGGCCCTGCGCTGGCGCCGGCCGTACTTCCGCCTGAAGTGCCGGCTTTGGCCTGGGCACCGGCGGTGACAGCCACGGCCGAAGCCGAAGCGTCCAAGACGAATTCTCCGCTGATGAACTCCTCATAGGCGCGTTTATCCTGAAAGAAAATGACTTCACTGAACGCCTGACCACCCAACTGGAATCCGATGGATGCTTTTATCAGGGAAGTTTCACCGGTCACTTCTTCGCCGCGGTAGACCCGTCCTTTGCCGTAGGCACCGCCGACCATGATGGCGCC
>JABDRH010000530.1 GCA_013041835.1 Desulfatitalea sp.
CCGCGTAACGCGGGCAGTGCTCGGGTGCTTCGATGGCGACCGAGGTAAGGGTATGAATGTCGTCCTGGACCGGGGGCAAGGCCGGCAACGGCGGCTGAACGGCAAGCCCCTGGATGGCGGCCACTTCCCTGGCGATGCCCAGAAAGCTCAAGCAGTCGGGACGGTTGGGGGTCAGACCGATTTCGATGACCGCATCCGACAACGCCAGGGCTTGGTTGAGGGGTTGGCCGGCAACGGTACCGTCGGGCAGTGCCATGAGCCCGCCCGTGTCATCTCCCAGGCCCAGCTCTGCGGCGCTGCAGAGCATGCCCCCGGAACGTACACCCCGAATGACGCCTTCAGCCACGGTTGCCCCGCTGGGCAGTTCAGTGCCCGGCAGCGCCAGCGGTACCAGCATGTTCTCGGCGGCATTGGATGCCCCGCACACCACTTCGTAAACATGCTCGCCTGCCGCCACCTTGCACAACCTCAGCCGGTCGGCATTGGGATGAGGGGCAATTTCAAGGATGTGACCCACCACCACCTTGTCCAGGTAGGCGAAGCGCTCCTGAACCGCATCCACTTCGAGCCCGACCATGGTCAACCGGTGGGTCAGTTGATGCACGTCCATCGTGATGTCGACATATTCACGAAGCCAGTTCAGACTTATCTTCATTGTTCAACTTTCAATGACATTCCGGTTGGTTGTCTTGCATGCGCGTCATCGCGGCACAGGGTGGCTGCCAATGAACGATGCGTACAACCGACCCTTGGACATTGGTTTTCAGGCTAAAACTGCCGTAAAAACCTGATGTCATTCTCAAAATACTTCCGAATATCATCCACGCCGTACTTGAGCATGGTGATACGCTCCACGCCCATGCCGAAGGCGAAGCCGGTGACGCGGCGGGTGTCGTAGCCCACGTTTTCCAATACGGCCGGATGTACCATGCCCGAGCCGAGGATCTCCAACCAGCCGGTCTGGGAGCAGACGCGGCAGCCGGTACCGCGGCAGATGACGCACAAGATGTCCACCTCGGCGCTGGGCTCGGTAAAGGGGAAGAAGCTGGGCCGAAAACGCACCTTGATCTGCTCGTCGAACATCTGATGCACAAAGGCGGTAAGGGTGCCCTTCAAGTCGCCGAAACAGACCCCTTCATCCACCAGCAGGCCCTCCACCTGGTGAAACATGGGAGTATGGGTCAGGTCCGAATCGCAGCGGTACACCTTACCGGGTGCGATGATGCGCACCGGCGGCTGCCGCTTTTCCATGACCCTCGGCTGGGCGGGCGAGGTGTGGGTGCGCAATACGATGTCGTCGGACACAAAAAAGGTGTCTTGCATGTCACGGGCCGGGTGGTCCTTGGGGAAATTGAGCGCTTCGAAGTTATAATAATCGCTCTCCACTTCGGGTCCCTCGACGACTTCGAAGCCCATACGGGTAAAAATATCGCAGATACGCCGGGTAATCCGGGTCAGAGGATGCAGTCCGCCCGGCGCGGCACTGCGTCCGGGCAGGGAAACATCGAGTCGCTCGAGGTGTTGAGCACCGGCCGCAAGGCGCGCCAGGGTCTCCCGGCAGGCGGTATCGATCTGCTGCTTAACCTGGTTGGCTTGTCTGCCTGCCGCCGGCCGCTCTTCAGCCGGCAGGTTGGCAATGGTGCGCAGCACCTGGGTCATGACACCCTTGCGGCCCAAGTACCTGGTGTTCAGCTCCTGAACATCTTCAGCGGTGACAGCGGTTTTAATCTCATTCAGCGCCTGGGCGCGAATTTCATCCAAGCTTTGGTGTGCGATACTTTGTTCCACGCTCATCTTTGCTCGCAGCTATAGGCAAAGAAAATGCAGTATCGGTCGTTGCATCTTCTTCATCCCTTAAATAAATCGCGGCCGTTGGCATGCAACGACCGCTCGTGGGCGAACATACCCCGCAGGGTGATAGGCCGGCGGGGTGAGGGTGCCGGGCAAGACGCGTAGGGTGCGCTGGCTCGGCAGTCGGCATCAGGCCTGCTGGCCGGCCAATGCCGCGATCTTGGAAAACCCGGATGGATCTGAAACAGCCAACTCGGCCAGCACCTTGCGGTCCAAAGCCACATCGGCCCTTTTCAAGCCGTTGATAAACCGGCTGTAAGACATGTCGTTGATGCGCGCGGCGGCATTGATGCGCGCGATCCACAGCCGGCGGAAATCGCGTTTGCGCTGACGGCGGTCGCGATAGGCATAATTAAGCGCCTTGTCCAGCGAGTCGGCGGCTGTACGAAACAGCTTGCCGCGGCCGCCGCGGAATCCCCGGGCCAGCTTAAGTACCCTTTTACGGCGTCTGCGGGCTTTATATCCTCGTTTAACACGCATGGTCGTTGCCTCCTCCTACCCATTGGGCAGCAAGCGCCGGATCTCACGCATGTCACTGCGTTTGATCAACTGGGCCTGCCGCAAGGCGCGTTTGCGCTTGGTGGTCTTCTTGGTTAAAATGTGGCTGGCGTGGGACTTGGAAAAGGCATATTTACCGCTGCCGGTTTTCCGAAACCGTTTGGCCGCCGCTCGGTTGGTTTTGATTTTAGGCATGCTGTCGCTCCTGTTCAACTTTCGCCTGCACGAGCCCTTAGGGCCGCAAATAAATATCGGCGCGGGATTGACCCGCGCCAACAGCTCAACTCTAAATGAAAACGCCTAAGCCGCTTCGTTGCCGCTGCCAGTCCCACGTACAGCCCATTGGGGGGAACAACAGGCAGAGCTACTTAGGTGATAATACCATGATCATGGTGCGTCCTTCAAATTTGGGTAGTTGCTCCACCACCGCGATGTCTTCCAAGGCGATGGCGATGTGTTCAAGCAACTCCCGGCCACGGCCGGAAAGGGCGATCTCCCGTCCTCTAAACATGACCGTGACTTTGACCTTGTCCTTACGTTCCAGGAATTTTTTCATGTGGCCCAGCTTGGTCTGCAGATCATGCTCGCCGGTTTTGGGCCGCACCTTGATCTCTTTGATCTGAAATGTGGTCTGTTTTTTCTTGGCCTCCTGCTGCTTTTTGGTCTGCTCATACTTAAAGCGACCATAATCCATGATCTTGCAAACCGGCGGATTGGCGGTGGGCGAAACCTCCACCAAGTCCAGTCCGAATTCGGAAGCAGCTTGGAGGGCCTCCCGGATCGGCAATATGCCGAGCTGATTGCCATCCGGATCAATGACGCGCACTTCCCGGGCACGAATGCCCTGATTCAACCGTGTACGCTGGCCTTGACTCTCCTTGTCAGATCTAAAATGAGCTATGCTAACACCTCCTAGACTTCGGGTTGGATCGTCTCATGGTCCTGCTGCATGTCAAGAATCGTGTAGCCGGCTGATTTTAGACGATTTTCCAGGACTTTGGCTTTAGACTCCATCTCAATATATAAACACCGGCCCAATTGCAAGTAAAAAACAGCGTTTTACCTTTTTTGCCGGCGGACCGTTCGTTTGGGTGACCCGTGCCGTCTCAGTTGGGTTGGTCCAATGTGTATTCGGCCAACAGGCTGTCGTTCCAGTAAGCGGTATGCGGCCGCCTGAAATAGTCTTGAAACAGAACCAGGCTCTGCCTGCGGCAAACGCCGGGCACCACGTTGATCGGGTTGTCGCGGTACAAAGCAGGCAGCAGCGTACGGTTACAGCGCGTGCCGCCCCCCATGGCATCCTCGTATGCGTAAACCACGGTGCCGATACCGCTGATCAAAATCGCCCCGTAGCACATCAAGCAGGGTTCCAGGGTGGCATAAAGGACCATCCCGTCCCGATCCGGCGCCGGGTCCAACGCCTCCACTTGGCGTAAAGCCAATATTTCGGCATGATCGAGTTCGCTGGGCACGCTCTTTTGGGTATTGATGCGTTCACCCCGGGCAACGACCCGCCCTGCATGGGCCACCACACATCCCACAGGAAATTCATCCTTGTCAAGGGCGCGGCGGGCGATGGCCAGGGCGAGCTGCATGTATGTTTCATGGTCCGGCAATGTCATCTCTTATCTTTCCAGGTGCATACGGTATCATCGCAAGGGCATCGATCATCCACTTCAAAAGCCATTAATATACGCGCTTCCCGTTCGGCGCGGTGCGGATCGACCGTTTTCAGGGGCTGGTCGGACAACAGTTCCTGCAACCGAAGCCTTGCCGGGATGGCCTCAAGTCCATGGGCCGTTACCTGGCCGGTCGCCCCGTCCAAGATATCGGCCGTTTCGCCGTTGGTGACTACCACTACTGGAATTTGATGACCAGCGGCCAATCGAGACATGGCCAGGGCCGGACGGTGCCGGGTGACCAGGGAGCCTGGGCCGTAGTGGATCAGCAGCGCGGCGCGACCGCCGATGGTAATGATGTAGGTCGCCGGCACACGGGCGCATTTGCCATCCACCCGCACCTCGATGGGCTGCTGCGGCGTGATTTCAGACCGCCGGTAGCCCTTCTGATAGACCAGCAACCGGGCCATCAGTTGCCGATAGCGCTCATCATGGGTGTCGTCGATGGTACGGCCGGTGATCAAGTCCGTCAGCCGGCCCAGGATCAAGTGATGATCGTTCATGATAGTCAAACATCACCGCCGGTTGCGCCCTTGCCATCGCCCGATTTCTATATATGCTCAAGTTTTGCTTGAGGTTTCGGGCACGATGGTTTCAGACTTGCCTAGCAGACAGGAATGGGGTACCAATGAACAGCATTATAAATGCACTGTATATCACATGCACTGGCGGCTGTTAAATGAATATCGTATCAGACGCGACCGCCCACCGGCACACTATGACCCTACGCGAAGCGTTCGAAAAGCGAGAAACCAATTTCATGTCACCCCATGGGTGCCCCAGCGCCCGCTCCAAAGGCCGGGTGCATGGTGAAGCAGATTGTCCCATCCGCACGGTTTTCCAAGTGGACAAAGACCGCATCCTCTACAGCAATGCCTTTCGCCGCTTGAAACACAAAACACAAGTGTTTCTCAATCCCTCCGGCGATGAGTACCGCACCCGCCTGACCCATACTCTGGAGGTGGCTCAGATCTCCCGCACCATCGCCCGGGCCATGTTCCTTAACGAGGATCTGGCCGAGGCCATTGCCCTGGGCCATGACCTGGGGCATACGCCCTTCGGCCACGGCGGCGAGCTGGTGCTCAAGGAGATTTTCTCGGAGGCCTTTTCTCATCAGGCCCAAAGCCTGCGGGTGGTGCAGGTGCTGGAAAACTTCGGCCATGGGCTCAACCTCACCTTCGAGGTACGCGATGGCATCGTCAAGCACTCCAAGGGTTATGGCAAGATCATGCCCGACGATCCCAAGGAGTTGCCCCTCACCATGGAAGGACGGATTGTTCGTGTCGCCGACATCATGGCCTACTTGAACCACGACCTGGACGATGCCGTTCGCAGCGGCGTCATCGTCCACACCGACATCCCCAGGCGCTGCCGCGAGGTGCTGGGCCGCACTCACGACGAACGCATCACCACCATGATGACCGACCTTATCGCCCGGACCCGTTCGGAAAACGAACAGTTGAACCTCAACATGAGCGATCGGGTCTATGGCGCGATGGGCGAGCTGCGCCAATTCCTATATGACCGCGTCTACCGCTCGCCCATGGTGCACAACGAGTTCGTCAAGGCCAAAAAAATCATGTCCGAGCTGTACGCCCACCTGCTCTCCGACGAAGCCTTGCTGGCCAAGGAGTTAAAAAAAATGCGTCTGCCGGCATTAAAAAGCAACGGCCAGAGCAAAGAACGCATGGTGTGCGACCTGCTGGCCTGTATGACCGACCGGTATGCGCTGGCGCTCTATACCCGCATCTTTTTTCCGGCCCAAATGAGTTGAACACGATGACCCATGAATCCGTCGCCCTGGAAGCGCTGGCCCGCCTGTTTGAAGACATGGACCGGAACTATGGTGAAACGGCCCGGCGACATGGCTTTGCGTGCCACGGCTGCCCGGATAACTGCTGTCACACCCGTTTTTACCACCATACGCTGGTCGAATACCTCTACCTGCGCCGGGGGCTGGAACAGATGACACCGGCCGAGCAAGGGTTTATCCGCACAACCGCCTCACAACAGGTTCAACATGCGAACGCCTGCATGAACCACGATCAGCCGCCTCGGCTCATGTGCCCCTTGAACCGCAGCGAACGCTGCCTGCTGTACGCCTATCGCCCCATGATCTGCCGCCTGCACGGCATCCCCCATGCCACACGCCGGCCCGACGGCCGATACCTGGAAGGACCCGGCTGCGACGATTTTTATCGCCAGTGCGGGCCCGGTACGCACGCGCCGTTGGACCGTTCGCCCCATTACACCGCCATGGCCCAATTGGAGCGACGGCTGAGGGAACAGGCCGGGTACCGGGACAAATTAAAGATGACGATTGCGCAGATGCTGCTCATGGACTTGAAGATCTTCTAATGCGCAAACGACTGATTCCAAAGAGACCCAATGAAATACCTTGACGAATCCGATCAACACGCACTGCCCGGCCGCCCCATCGCCCCGGGCGAAACCTTTACCTTTCACTGCCACCCGGGCATCGCCTGCTTCAACCAGTGTTGCCGGCATCTGAATCTGTTTCTCTATCCTTACGATGTGCTGCGTTTGAGTCGCACCCTGGCGGTTTCCACCGATCAGTTTATCGACACTTACGTGGATGTCGTGTTGCGGCAGGATCACTACTTTCCCGAAGTGCTGCTGCGCATGCACGAGACCCAGGGGCACCCGTGCGTTTTTTTAACCGAGACCGGATGCGCTGTCTATTCCGACCGCCCCCACACCTGCCGCCTTTTTCCGATGGAACAGGGCGCCCGTTTCGATGCGGCCACCGGGCGGACCTCGCCGGTCTATTTTTTCCGGCCGCCCGAATTCTGCCTCGGCCCCCACGAGGTGAAACAATGGACCGTGCAAAGCTATACGGAAGACCAGGCCGCCCGCCATTACTATGATATGACCCTGCACTGGGCCGCGCTGCGCCGGCGCTTTGCAAGCGACCCCTGGGGTTTGGAAGGCCCGGAAGGCAGCCGCGCCCGCATGGCTTTCATGGCCGCCTACAATCTGGACCGCTTCAGGCAGTTTGTCTTCCAGAGCAGCTTTTTGAAACGCTACCGGATCAAAAAACCGTTGAAAATGAAACTGCAACGCGATGACGAAGCATTGTTGATGTTTGGATTCGAGTGGATCGGGCTCTTCGTTTGGGGGATACCATCCAAAAGGATCAGCATGCGTTAAGGCGAAGGATACCGCATCCATGGATTTCAAAAGAATAAAAGATCAGTTTTTGGCCCGCCTGTTCACCCGCTATCCACCGCTGTTCCACCGCTGGGTAAAACAACACCGCTTTCTCGAATTTGATGATGTGCCTTGGACGCCTTTCAAAGGCGACATCGCCGAAAGCCGCGTGGCCCTGGTCACCACGGCCGGGGTGCATCTGAAAACAGACCCACCCTTCAACATGCACGATCCGGCCGGGGATCCAAGTTTTCGGCAGATACCCGCCGATGCGGCGCCGGGTGCATGGACCATCACCCACAACTACTACGACCACAGCGATGCGGACCTGGACATCAACGTGGTCTTTCCCTTTGAACGCCTGCGCGATCTGGCCGACCAGGGCGACATCGGTTCGGTCGGTCCGCGCCACTTTTCTTTCATGGGCCACATCCTGCCGCCCCACATCGACACGCTCATGACGCGCACCGCACCCGCAGCGGCCGAAGCGCTCAAGCATGACGGGGTGGACATCGTGCTGCTCACCCCGGCTTGAGGGCTGTGCAACCAGTCCGTGGGACTGATCCAGCGCACCATTGAACAGGCGGGCATCCCCACCATCTCGGTGACCCTCTCCCGGGGCATCAGCCGCAAGATCAAACCGCCGCGCGCCATTTATACCGGTTTTCCCCTGGGCCACCCCGTTGCGTTTCCCCACCAGCACTTCCGCCAGCTGCAACTGCTGCGCCTGATGCTCAACACCCTGGTCACCCAGATAACTCCGGGTGACATTGTGGTACACAAACTTGTCAAGGATGAGGACCCCGAACAGGCCTGCGTGCTGTGCCAAGGAATCGACTCGTAGATCGGGGCTATTCGGGCGCCATGGTCACCTGCAGCGGAAACTCGTTGTCCCGCGCCAGCTTGATCGTGGCGACCACCTTGGTTTCGGCTACGTCCCTGGGGTATACGCCGGCCACACCGCTACCCTGGCGGTGCACCTGCCACATGAGCGCCGTGGCCTCCGCCAAGCCCTTGTGAAATACGTGGACCAACACCTCCACCACGAATTCGCGCGTCGTGAAGTTGTCGTTGTGCAAAATCACGCGATACATGCGCGGCTTCTTGATGCGCGCCTGAACATTTTCCTTGACCTGTTCGATGATGTCAGGTTGCTGTGCGGCCATGTGGATGAACTCCGGCGACGATGATGGGTCTTTTTTTGAAAGTGAAGGTAACCCACCGGTGTAAGTGGAATCAACCCTTTTCCAGAGCTTCCAAGTGTCCGTGAATCGCGGATATGGCATCCATGAAGGCCCGGCGTTTCTCCTGGGCATAAGGATTGTAGCGATGCATGTCTTCGAAAAGCTGCCAGGTGTCGTTGTTGACCACCTCCAGGATGTTGAGCAGGCGCTTGTATCCCTCGGTGTCGATATCCAGGGGCGTTGCCCCGAATTTGGCGAGGGTACGGCCCAGAAAGTGGGTCAGCGACAAGCTCACGGCAATTTTACGGTCGTGTTCGGCCGGTGTGGTTTCAATGAGTTGAAGGCCCCTGGCAACCAGCCACTGCTTGATGCGCGCGTAATGCCGGGGGGCGATACGTTCCGCGCACAGCACGATTTTATGGCCCTTAAGCGTCTCTGCGGCACTGTCGGGTCCGAACATGGGATGAGTGGCCAGGATTTCCACCGATTCTGGCAGGTGCTCCCGCATCCACGTTGCCGGGTAGCTTTTGACCGAGCAGACGTCGGCCACCAGAGCGTTGGGCTGCAACAGGGGGGCAATCTGGGAAAGGGTAGGTTGCATGGCCGATATGGGCACGCAAACGATGACAAATTTTTGGGAACAAGCTTCTTCCAAGGGTACCAGACGGCCGCCGGCCCTTTCGATGTCGCCGGCTTTATCCGCGCTGCGGGTATGGACCACCACATCAAAATCGCCCGATAAATGGCGTACGGTCAACCGGCCGAAACGACCGTATCCGATCAGTCCGATCATAACACCTCTTTCATCTTCTCGAAGGCCCGCGCCAGGATGGGCTCCGGCATGCCGAAGGAGAGCCGGATGCGGCCCGGCCCGTGAAAGGCTTCGCCGGGCACCACCGCCACCCCGGCCGCGTCAAGCAGCCGGGCGGCCAGATCCATACTGCTATGGCCTGGCTGCAAATGGGAGCGGACATCGACAAACAAATAAAAGGCACCCTGGGCCGTAACGCACGGGAACAGGGCGCGGGTCAGTTCAGCGGCCCGGTCCCGACGCTGTTGCAAGATGTCCCGCCTACCGGTCACAATGGACGGGTCCATCTGCAGGGCCGCCAGAGCACCGTGTTGGGCGAACGTGCACACGT
>JABDRH010000537.1 GCA_013041835.1 Desulfatitalea sp.
ATCTTATCCTGTCGATGATCGTTACATATCAAAGCTTTGGCTTCGGCGGTTCGGAAAGTGTCAGGCAGTTGGGGTTGGTGCCCCGTCTCGCGGCCGAAGGCAAAACCATCCACGATCATTGGCAAACAGACCTGTCCCCCCAGGCCAGTCTGGATATCCGAAAGGCGCAACTGGTGTGCGAATGCTTCTTTTGCAGTGCCAATGCAATCGCCATGACAGGTGAGATTGTGAATGTCGACGGTGCGGGCAACCGTACCAGTGCCATGGGTTTTGGTCCATCCAAAGTGATCATCGTAGCCGGTGTGAATAAGGTCACCAATGATCTCAACAGCGCACTGGGACGCGTCCGTGACATCGCCGGCCCCATGCGCGCCAAAAGCCTGAACATGAAAACGCCATGCGCGAAAAGCGGTGTCTGCAGTGATTGCCACTCCCCCCAGCGCATTTGCCGAATTACCACGATTTTGCATCGTCAACCCATGCTGACGCCGACTAGTGTGATTTTGATCAACCAATCCCTCGGTTATTAAAACGAACGCTAACCACCACCAAAGAGGTCAAAATGTTTTGGTATGTTCGACGGCCGCTGCTGATCATTTGCCGGTTGCTTACTGCCGGTGTAACGCTGTTCTTTACCGTTGAAACCGGCTGGCCGGCCGAGCCCCACCTGGCCTATGTCAACGGTCAACCCATCTCGAGCAAAGACCTTCGTCTGGAAATTGGCTTATTCCAAAATGAGATGAACTTGCGCAATCGGCCCGTATCATACAAAACGGTTGAAGCGCTTGACAGCCAATTGCTGGCAAACCTTGTTTCACGCGAAGTGTTGTACCAGCACGCCAAGGCCCTTCATCTGAAACCCCGATCCCATAGCGTTTCGGAAGCCTATGCGGAACTGAGCACACAATTTGGGGGAACATCGGCATTGAAGGCATTCATGAATAAAGCGGGCATCACCGAGGCGCAATTACGATCCAGGCTGGAAAAAGGATTGAGCGTTCGGCGCCTGCTGCGACGTGAGGCCATACGCAAGATCAGAATTTCCGAGTCGGAAATGCAAGCCTTCTACCGAAACCTCCCGGACTTTTTCCAGCATGGCGAGCAAGTCCGGGTACGCCATATCCTTATCACCGACAAGGAACCCGGCAAGGAAGAGAGTCGCATGACGGCCTGGAACCGCATCCAGACCCTTCAAGCCCAACTCAACGCCGGTGCTGATTTTTCAGTGCTCGCCTTGAAATATTCCGAATGTCCCAGCCGATCAAAGGCGGGCGATCTGGGATACCTGACCAGGGACCAACTATTACCGGGTTTTGCCCAAGCGGCGTTTGAGCTTCAACCGGGAGACACCAGTGACATCGTCACAACCCGATTCGGCTTTCACCTGATCCGCATGCTGGATCGAAAGCCACAGAAACAGGTGACCTATAGAAAAGCGCTTGAAAAGATTGAAAGAACCTTGCGGCGCGACAAGGAAAACCAAGCAGTGAAACGTTACGTGGCGCAACACTTAAAACAGGCCGAAATTCGCTATCAGGAATAGCCCACCGAAACAAACCGGCTTATTGGCTTGCATCCAGTTACTGAATCAAGTTTTTTTCTTGACCAACGATCTGACCATCGCTTATTGTGTTTAATAGCGATTCTTAGATAAGGGCGTTGTTTTTTTTACAAAAAAGCATGCCACTGGCTTCAAGTATCGCTGGAATCCGCAGATACGTTTCGACGGCGAACGTAACAAGACAGGAGGGCATTGCATTGGCGAATGGTACGGTAAAATGGTTTAATAACAAGAAGGGCTACGGATTTATCAATGAGGAGAATGGACGGGATATCTTTGTTCATTTCTCATCCATTGTAATGGATGGTTATAAAACGCTGAACGAGGGCGATCAGGTCATCTTCGATATTGAAGAGAGTACACGCGGTCCGGAAGCCAAAAACGTTCGTAAACCCTAACACTTCAAATACGGCGAAAAGCCATCATGCCCTTCGGCGCGTGGTGCCTGTTTTTAGCTTCGAGTACCCTGTAGGCGACAGTGGCCCAGCCAGATTAGCTGGGCCGGATAGCGTTCGCGGTTGTCGAATGAAGTGCTCCAAGTTGTATGCCGGCAATCGATCCGAATACCAAACATTGCCGGGTCATTGAATCCTGTTCGATTTTTCATCGAAATGGCCAAGAACGATCGGAGTCTATCCGCAGTGAGTTGTGTCGTCTCGCGTACAGCAACAGGAGGATGGCTTTATCGATTTGTGGAATGAGGATGCGCTTCAGAAGGTTGACGGGCCATCTTCCGATCCGGCGCCGCAAGTGCTTTGAAAAAGCATCCTTCACTCCGGCGGGAAAATCGCGCTTTTCCAGGATGCTCTGAGCGATGTCCAAGTATCCGTAATTTAACAACAAGACGATGTACTTTTTCACCGCCTCATCATCGATGGCATCAAGATGATCCTCCCGGCGCGCGAAAAGGGCATCTCCAAAAGTAAGCTGGCCTTTGGACCACCCGGTAAAAGCCCTCCTCTGCTGAAACACCCGGTTAAGAAATAGGAGCTCAAAACCGTGGCTCCGCATAAATGCAAGGACATCCTCAAACAATGCTTGACCTTCATAGAGAGGCAGAAACTCCACTTCGACCTCGACCATCGACGCAGTTTTCAAACATGCCTCGGCGCCCTTGAGGATTGACAATTCGGTGCCTTGCGTATCCAACTTGATCATGTCCGGACGAGAAAGTGCGGGATTTGACAAGAAAAACGAATCCAGCGTCGTCGTCTTCACTCTCATGGTTCGGTCTACAACAAAGTTAGGACCAGCAAACAGCGCGGCGAACCGGGGATCAGGTAGAAGCCCGGACGATTCTCCTCGGGAACTGAATTGATGAAAATCGGCATCGCCATTTTGACCGCCCACGAAGACCGGAAAGATGTCCCTTCGGTACAGATCATGTGACTGCGCGTTCATGCGCTCGCATTCCTTTTCATCGGCATCAAAGCCGATGTGGTGGACAATGCGCCTGAGAGGGTCCAATTCTTCCGGAAGTCCACCACGGCAACCAACGTCAAGAACCGTGATGGGAGCCAAATGCGCATCTGTGATCAGCGTTGCCATCCGGCCGCGTGCCATCCAGTTGAGGTTATAGGGAAGAATCGCCTGATAAGGGCTAATATATCGGAAGATCGCATTGATTAAAAAACGGTTCATCGTCTTTTTCTCGTTCTGGAGGATCGGCTTGGGGAGCAGGAAAGAAATAATTCCCCAAGATTGCGCTGGATTTGAGTTCGTCTGCAAGGCACATCCGCCGGTGCATCAGGATATGTGCCGGTGGATGTAACGCCGCAGACTTTGCTCAAAGACAACCAAGATGGGGAATTATTATTTTCCTGCGCCCTTATACACCATCGGATGTCGTTTTTGAATGAACTTATTTCACCGTCCCACACGGGTCAACACGGCAAATCCGGGAACCGCGTTCACCATCAGCGCAGACTTTGAGCGCCATCGACGGTCAGGCAAGCACCGCTGATGTAGCTGGCCATGTCCGATGCAAGAAAGAGCACCGCATTGGCGATATCGTCTGGATAGCCGGGATGGCCCAATGGCATTGACGCAGTCCCAGTGAGGTTATTCAACTTCTCCAGGGTTTTGACCGCGCCGGGTGCAACGAATGACGACAACGAGCCACTATGAAGCGCAACGATCTTATCGTCGGTGATGGTGGATCCCGGGCTGACCGCGTTGACCAGTATCCGATGTTCGGCAAACTCTTTAGCCATAGACTGGGTGACAGCCCACAAACCGGCCTTGGCGGCCGAATAGGCCGGCAGCAGCCCAGAGGGTCGGAATCCATCCACGGACAACAAATTGATGATTCGACCACCGCGACCGGCGTCGATCATCACCTTGGCCGCGAACTGTGAGGCGAAAAACGCCCCTTTGAGATCGGTGTCGATTGTCTCGTCCCACACCGATTCGTTCATTTCCATCGTCATGCAATGGGGAAACACCGCTGCGTTATTTACTAAGATGTCAACGCGTCCGAACCGCTCCATCGCCAGGTTGATTACCTTCTGGGAATCGTCGATACGACTGATGTCCGCCTGAACGCCGACTGCTTTTCCTCCCTGTGCGAGAACCTGCGTCTCGACGCGCTGTAGCGACTCAAGCCGCCGGCCTGTCAAAACAACTGCGGCACCAGCCTCTACCAACCGCCTCACGATAGCTTCGCCGAGTCCGCGGCTGCCGCCGGTGACTACGGCGCACCGGTCCTGCAGCGATGTCACACGATCCAATGGCATGGTTTCAGGAATTGATAGCAATGATGTCGTCATATCGCACTCCTTTCATATCCATTTAAAAAAAGCAATGCCTTTTGGCAACTAAGAACGCTCACATAAAGAAGCCCCAATGTTGGGAAAAACGGCGTTAAGGTGGTGGCGAACGCCGCGCATTATGAGTGGGAAGGAGATACTGACTTATCTAAACGTAATCCATTGTCCGACTGTTTTCACGGCGTGTCCTTCGCCGAAGTGTTTTGTAAAGATTTTAAAGTAATAATATTCTTCCTTGCTGCGGATCAACGGAAAGGCCTGGCGGGCATTTTCGAAGCTCGAATCATCGATCACCTGTTCGAAGTGATTCGGCAGCACGCCTGCTGATCCCGAACCTTGGGAAAATTCGGCTTTAAGACGCCATACCACCTCTTTGGGCAGATCGTTCTCAAAGGTCTTTCGAAAGATCCACTTTTCGACTTTTTCATCGCCTTCGGGCTTCTGTTTCAGTTCCGGGGCCATGGCCAAGGCATAGTCAAGCAAGGGGCCGCAGATCAGAGGCGCCACTACGCGAACCTGGTTGCATTGATTCATATGGTCCAGTCGCAGCGAAGCGTTGTTGTGGAGAAATTTCAGACAGTCGATCTGCCCCTTAAATTGGGCTGCCAGCGGCAGTTGTTTTAGATACATGTAGCCGCAAAACACTTCATCCCCGCCTTCACCGGAAAGAAGCACTTCGATGCCCTGCTCGCTGGCATACTTGGAGATCAGGTAATTGGACACGGCGCTGCGCACCAGGGAGGGATCGAAGGATTCGAGGAAAAAGATGGTTGTATCCAGGGCCGCCAGGATCTGGTCGAAATCGATGATCAACTCGTGGTGGGCGCTGTCAATATGTTGCGCCACTTTTCGGGCGTTGATGATGTCCTGGCTTTCGCCCACGCCCAGGGCAAAGGTGGGCAGTTGGGCCTGAGCACCGAATTTGTCCTTGAATCGGCGGCTGGCCAGCATGGCAATGACACTGCTGTCAATGCCGCCGCTGAGCAGACTGCCCGTGGGATAGAAAAAATCGATGCGATCCTCGATGCTGCTCGTGATAAAATGGCGTACCTGGGCCATACACGCTTCTGGATCTTCATGGCGCGTGGCCGGCGCCTGTTCAGGCAGTGAAGCAAAGGGGATAAAACGACCGGCCTGGTCCATGTAGTGCCCGGCAGGAAATTCGTACACCTGGTCCGTGACGGGCAGCAGGGATTTGATTTCCGATCCCAGGTAGATGGTTTGGCCCTGCTTGGCATAGAACAAGGTCTTGATGCCCAGCAGATCACGCGCGGCAAGAACATTTTGGTTCTCGTCCACGATGATAAAAGCAAATATGGCGTCGTTCAGGTGGTCGAACATCTTCGTACCAAAACGTGAATACAACGCGAGCAACAAACGTTCTTCTTGCAGCGGCCCTTCAGGCACAAGCAATTCGCGGCACAACGCGGGGCGGTTGCCGATCTGCCCGGCGTAGCCCATAAGGCGGGGGGCCGGCTGGGTTGAGACCAGGGGAACGGACGGTCGCTCCTCCGACGGGCAGCCGATGTCTGCCGGCAAATAATTCTGGCCCACCACGGCAGGCGCCATATTCGCCGTACCCCAGATGTCCGGACCGCGATGGGCGATACCGGCCAACATCTTCTTGCAGGCATCCCGGTCGTCATTGCCGATAATCGCTACGAATCCACTCATCTCGTTTCTCCTTGCTGCTGTTCGGTCAACGCCGAAAAAAACGGTTTTTAAACTGTGATGGTGCCGGACACGGTTTCCCGCTCTTCGTCAAAATCAAATCCCGGCCAGATGCCGATGGATTTGAGGATGGAATCCTGTGGATGGTACTTTCGAAAAATTTGATAGTAGTACGCGGCCTCCTTGCTGTTGATGACGGCATCGGGATGCTGCTCTTGGATACGCTGAAAGTCGTCGTCGGAAATTTCACTTTCCGCCAGGCGTTCGCCCAGATGTTCGCATCCGGCGCCCTGGGTGTACTGCAGCTTATAGCGCCACAGGATGTCATCGGGCAGCAGGCCTGTACCTTCAAAGGCTTTGCGTAAAATCCATTTTTCAACCTTCTGGCCATCTTGCTCCCTGATTTTAAGATCCGGGGATATCTTCATGCCCAGGTCGATCATGTCGGTATCGAAGAAAGGCACGCGCAACTCCAGGCTAAAAAGCATGCCCATGCGGTCGGCGCGCTGCAAGTTGATGTTGTGCACGCCTTGAATCAGGCGCCGGCCCTCGGCGTTCACTTTGTTCAGGGCCAGCCGCTTCATGTAATGATATCCGGCGAATATTTCATCGGCCCCTTCACCGGTCAGCACCACGGTCACCTCCTCGGCCGCCAACCGGCAAGTGAAGTAGCACGGCACGGCGCAGCGCACCAGGGAAGGATCGTAGGTTTCCAGTTTTTGAATGACACCGGGCAAGGCATCATAATAGTCAGTTTCGGTGATCGTATACTCGTGGTGGTTGGAACCGATGTACCCGGCGGCAATGCGTGCGGCGATCAGGTCGTCGCTCTCTTTGCCGGCCTCATCCCGCATGCCCACGGAGAAGGTGTGCACATGGGGGATTTCCCGCGCCGCAAGGGCGGCGATCAGGCTGCTGTCGAGACCACCGCTGCAAAAGGCCCCCACATGAATCGATTTGTCGGCCAGCAATCGCTTTTTCACGGCGTGTTTCAGCGCATTGCGGATCAGGGCGGCCGCATGGTCGGTGTCGGTCAGTAAAAAATCCCGCGGGACCGGCACATCGTAGTAGCGCACAAACCCCTGTTCGGGCGTGTAGTAGTGACCGCAGGGAAACTCATGCACAACCGGAACGCCGGACAGGCTCATGGCCCCCAATTCGGAGCTGAAGTAAAAATGCCCCTCCTTGAAGCCATAGTACAAGGGCTTGATGCCGATGGGATCACGGGCCAGCATGACCTGATCCTGGTGGTAGACGGCAAAGGCGAACATGCCGTCCAACTCGCGCACGCAGTCAGGCCCCTTTTCCTGGAACAGATGCAGCACGACTTCTGAATCGGAGTGGGTGGTGAAGGGATAAGTGGTGCTCAGCCGCCGGCGAATGGCGTTGAAATTGTAGATTTCACCGTTGCAGATGATGCCGCTGGCGCCGTCATTGGCCAGAATCGGCTGGTGCCCTTTCAGGACATCGATGATGGACAGCCGCGTGTGCCCGAATGTAAAGGGCCCGTGGGTATGGATGCCGCGGTCGTTGGGCCCCCGGTGGGGGAGCGCATCGAGCATCCGTTCAATGGTGGCAGTGTCCTCCGTGCCGATACAACCGGCGATACCGCACATGATATCTCCTTTCGTCCATCAGTCCTTGCGTATCTCGAAGATGCCGCACAGGCTGTGTCCGACGCCGATGCCCGGCTGCAGCTCCATCTCCAGTTTTCTCAAGGAGAAGCCCAGATGGGATTCGATCACATTAGCGCGCACGTCGCCCCAGGTCAACCAGCCGACGCCTTCGATAATGCGCTGCATGCAGTACATGGCCTCTTTCAGGGGTTCCGGATAGAACGAACGAATTTCCGGAATCGATGTCAGCACGCCTTTTTCGGAATCATAATGGGACAGCAGCGCAATGGTGTGCCGCACCAGGGTGTTGGCGGCCATGAAAAACGATTCGAAAAAGTTGTTCAAAAAGTCGTATCCCCGGCGTGGCACGTGATCGACGATGAGCGTTTCCAGATCGGTGCGGGTATACCCCTCGAACAGGCTGTTGATGCCATACCGCAGCGCCGGGCAGTTGGCGTTGTAGTCGCCCGTCTCAAGATGGCGGCCCACTAGGATGGAGCGGTCAAAGTATTTCACGGGACGTATGCGGCACCCGGCCTCCTTTTCCGCGCGGTCGATGATGTGCTGGATTTCTTCCTGGCACATTAGGCGCAGCGGAAAAGAGGCGACTTTCACCTTGTCACGCTCCTGCTTTGGATAGATGTAGGAAATGCGGTAGTCCATGAAATACGCTTCATCCAACGGCGCATCCCACAAATCCTGCCACTCATAAGACCAACGCCCCAACCAGTCGCCCACGAAGATGGCCCGATCGGGCGCATGGCGCGCAATGTCGGCCACCAGTTTGACCGCCTGCTCGTCATGAAAATGGGACCATGTGCCATAAGAGGAGAAGTAAAGATCGAACGGCTCGTGCCGGGTGATATTTTCGGTCAAGCCGTCGGACAGATCCTCGCGCATGAACTGCATCTTCGGGTTGACGCCAAAGCAGCTTTCGGCCTGGCACAACAGTTCCTCGTTGATATCCACCCCCACGTAGGTTTGCAACCGCTCGGGGGTCAGGGCGGCCGTGATGAATTCGTACAGCCCCGGATCCTTGGTGTTGACATCCATGATCAGGTCGTAGCCGTCGCCGTTGCCGCAGCCCAAGTCGAGGACGCGGATACGCTCCATGCATTCATTTTTACGCGTCACCAGATCATTCAACGCCGGCCGCAGAAACAGACCGGTCAACTGATCTTCCCAAAACCGACGCACATTGTCGTATTTTCCCAGCAGCCCCGAGGCCTTGTCGTACTTGCCGGTGGTGGCCGCCTGGGTATACGCTTTTTCTTCAGCCATGTCCTCCTCCGCTTCTTTGGATCGTCAGCCGGCCATTTGCTTAAGGATATCGATGGCGTGAAAGGCGTCCCGGCAATAGGCGTCGGCGCCGATCTCGTCCGCAAAGGACTGGGAGGTGGGGGCACCGCCAATGAGCACTTGCACCTGCGAGCGCATGCCTTCCTCGTCCAGGGTCTTGATAATGGCGCCCATCTCCCGCATGGTGGTGGTGAGCAGCGCCGAAAGCCCGAGATAACGGGCGCCGGTGTCTTTGACCTGGGCCACGATACGTTCGCTGGATACATCATTGCCCAGATCCAGGACGTCGAAGCCGGCGCCTTTGAGCATGATGCCCACGATGTTCTTGCCGATGTCATGCAGATCGCCGGCCACGGTGGCCAAAACGAATTTGCCTTTGCTCTGCACCCCGGCATCGGCCAGATGAGGCCCCAGCAGGTCCATGGCCGCGCCCACGCATTCGGCCGAAGCCAGCATGTCGGGAATCAGGTACTCGCCCTTGTCGAACTTGTCTCCCACGGTCTCCATGGAGCCGGTCAAGGCATTCACGACGACCTTTTTAGCGTCGATGCGTTGTTCGATAACCATTTGCACCAGTTCGGCGACGGCCGGCTGGCCCTCGAGCCCTTCGTCATATCCCTCATCCTCCTCGGTCACGCGACCCTGGATGACATTAAAGGCTATTTTTTCGATAATCTCTTGTTCGTTCATGTGTGTCTCCTTTTCGATAAGCAATGCGAGCAAGGTCACCCCTTGCGAATAAAACTAAGTCCACTGCCGCAGACTGGGCAGTATGCCGGGAACACGGTCGAATATCTCATCGACGACAGGCTGGGGCAAATGCTTGCGGGGTTGACGGTCGATGCTCTCCAATTCGGCCAACGCCAGCTCCACTACCCGGTCCTGTTGATCCTTGGCGCCGAAGGCGAACGGCTCCGACACATCTCCGGCATGGATCGCTTTTCTCGCATGGCGGGCGTAAAGACGGTGGCTGGTGCCCATCACCTTGTTGACCATGGCCACGGCCGCCTTGGCTTCATCTTCGTCAATTTTGGGCGCCCGCAGGCAATGCTTCACTTTGCCGATCAATTCGTTGTCAATGACGGCCTGGACCGGACAGAAGGTGTTGGTACGATCCAACAGGCCGAAGGCGTAGTGAATGTATTGCGCGCCGGTCATGGCCATGTAGAGGTGGGTGAAAAGTTTTTCGAACATCGCCTGGGCACCGGGCACTTTGGCATCGCCCACGCCGGCGGTGGAATAGCAGGGGACTTGATAGTGGCGGGCCAATTGGGCGCAATCGATATTGTATTGGTTGAATTCCGGGCAGCCGTAAAGGTCGTGCAGGTCGTCCATGCGGGCACGCACCGGCACGCTGCCGTAGAGCACGGGGGCGCCTTCGCGGATCAACTGCACCATGGTGATGCCGGCCAGAATTTCGGCATTGATCTGGGCCACCATCCCGGCTTCCTGGATGGGCGCCGACGAACCGCCCTGGGGCGATGAGGAGATGACCAGCGGCAGACCGGCCTCCACGATGGCGAAGACCTTATCGGCGGTATCGGCCACCAACTGCAACGGGCTTTTGAACACGCAGGCGATGAAGGAAAGCAGTGGATTCCGGCGCAGGGCCTCCTTGCCACCGGCGATGATCTCAGCCATGCGGACGACGTCGGGCAAGCTTTCCAGACGGGTCAAGCCGGCTTGCACGTGTTTGGTGATGTTGTTGAGACTGGCGAAGAACTTGTTGACGTCGTGGTTGGTTTCGTCCACACCGGGGTCCTGGATGTTCACCGGCCGGATGAAAAAATCGAGATGGGTCAGATGTTCGCACAAGTTCGCAGCCCGGCAGAGCAAATCGGCGCTGCCGCGCAGTTCTCGGTACTGGGGGATGCGCAAGGTTTTCTCCGGCGCCTGGGTGCTGGCAAAGGTATGCATTTCGGTTTCCAGCCACACATTGGTTTCCGAGCCCGAACCAAAGTAAATCCGCGGGGTCTGGGCATCGAGCATGAGCCGATTGGCGGGATCGCGGGCGCCCAGGATGAAACTGGAAGGGGTTTTGGCCACCGCCTCCTCCACCAGCCCCGCAGGCAGCGACACGCGCCACACCGGTTGGCCGTGTTCAGTGGTTTCGCTCACCTTGGCCCCGGCCGAGGCAAAAAGATCGGCCGCACGTTGGCTGTAACACCAGATGCCCGGTTCGGCCAAAATGGCCAAGGACGCCCGGTGCAGGTGCTGGATCTGATCGCTGTTCAATCGTTCGTAGGGATTAACGATGGTTCCCTGGCGAAAAGCGTCGGACATGCGTTACTCCTCTCCGCTAATGATGTGTGACCCGCATCCTGAAGACAACGGGTATTGGTCTCGATTCAATGATGAACGCCGATGCGTTATTGCCGCCGTAGCGCCCGTGAATACTTGCGAAAATGACGGTCCTTGCCCATCAGGGCGTCGCCGGTGCGCGCCGCCTGCATCATATCCGCGTTCAGCGGATCCATGATGGCGGCGTCAAGCCCCGCGTAAATGGCCATCTGGAGAAATGCCGCGTTGAGCATGGGGCGACCCGGCAACCCAAAGCTGATGTTGGACAACCCCATGACCGTGCGGGCCTCCGGAAACTCGGCTTTGATGGCGGCCAGCGTGTTCAGTGTCACTTTGCCCTGACCGGCATCGGTGGCCACCGGTAGCACCAGTGGATCGAAGAACACCGACGCCAGCGGCACCTGGTAATCCCGGCAAGCACCGGCAATGGCGCGACAGGCATTGAGCCGGCCCTCAACGGTCCCGGGTATGCCCTGACCATCCATGGCCAAAGCCACCACCGGCGCTTCGTAGCGCTGGGCCAGCGGCATGACCGTGGACAGGTATTTGACATCGGCCTTGGTGGAATTGATCATGGCCGGACGTCCCCCCATGGCCGCCAATCCGGCTTCCAGCACCGCCGCATCGGCGCTGTCGATGCAAAGCGGCTTATCCGTGGCGTCGAGCAGCCGGCTGACGGCCCATTGCATGGATTCAATTTCATCCTGCCGGGTGCCGTTACCGGTCCCCACGTTCACGTCGATATAAGCGGCGCCGGCCGCAACCTGACGTTGGGCCAGATCTTCGAGACGGCCTTCATCCCGTTGCTCGATGATCTCGCGCACAGCGCTGCGGGTGGCGTTGATCTTTTCTGCGATGACAATCATGGTACGCTCCTTTTCTATTCCATTAAAAACGGCCGAATGCCGGGGATCTCCGCGACGATGCGACGGCGCACATCCGCATCGATACAAGCCGTCGGTTCGGCATTGAGCACGTTCAGAGCGAATTGCGTGGCGCGCTGCCGGGCATCCTTGCCGCCGGCGGCCTGCCAGACATCACGGGTTTCCCGGTCGCTGAGTTGCGGCATGAACTGCTCATTGCGCATGTGCCGCCGGGTGTGCCGCGAAGCGACATAATGGCCCGCCGGGCCCACTTTCTGGATCTCATCAAAGGCCAGCGTGGTATCATCCACACGGATTCCCTCTACCGCACGCATCACCATGCCGATGATTTCGTTGTCGATGACCAGCTTGTCGAACGAGGCGGTCATGCAAAACTCCAGGAAGCCGGCCGCGTCATGAATGAAATTTCCGCCGGCCAGGGCTACCAGCAGGCTAGAAATGGCCGATTCATAACCCGCCTGGGCATCGTTGACCTTGGCGTCGGACATGCCGGCGGTGGCATAGATGGGCAGCTCATAGAACTGGGCCATCTGGGAGGCGCCGGCGTTGAGCAGTCCCATCTCCACTGCCCCGGCCAGGTATTTCATATCGCGCAGGTCGGTGATCGAGGAGATGCAGCCGAAAAGCACCGGCGTGCCGGGGTTGACCAACTGGGCCAGCATGACGCCGGTAAGGGTGTCCACGCAATCGACCACCAGGTTGCCGGCCAGGGTGATGGGGGCCGTAGCGCCGCACAAGGGTTCGGCGGGCACCACCAGCGGGATGTTGTTTTGGGCCGCTTCGATGGCCAGCCGGCCGTACTCTTCGTCCAGTTTGAAAGGGCTGATGATGCAGGCCACCATGGAAATGAAGGGCCGCCGGCGCAAGGCTTCGGCGGACCCGGCGATCATCTCGGCCATACGGATCACGTGACGCACGCCCTCGACCGTATATACACCACCCATGACGTGTTTTTTGGTACGGTTGAGGGCCGCGCCGAAACGGTTGACATCGATATCTTCACGGTCCACGTCGTTGGGAAAAATGTTGAGCATGTAAAAATGAATATTCTCCAGGACATCCACCAGGCGGGCCATGTTCATGATATCGCGCAACTGGGAACGGCGGTTGTCATCGGCCCCGGGGTCCTGGACATTCAGGGCAGTGCCGCCCGTGCCCATGTAGACCCGTGTGCCGCCGATCTGAAGATCCAGGGAACCGTCGGGTTCGCGTCCGCACAGGCTGATCATGGACGGCGCCTGTTTGACCAGCGCCATGACCAAGGCTGGGTCGAACTTGACGATGCGAGTGCCGGTATCGACCTTTGCCCCGGCCTTCTCGAATAAGCGCAACGCCTCGTCGTGGTTGACCTGAACCCCCACTTCGGAAAAAACGCGCATTACGGTATGGTGAATGCGCTCGATATCGCTATCCGTCAGCGGCCGATAGCGGCCGCCAGGTAATCCTTTACGCATGATGCATGCTCTCCTTTACATTTTCATTATTTAGTGTTGGGTCGGAATCAATGGACGCGCCTGGCAATGCAGTCTCGTTTGCCACAGGAAAGGCATGGATTGTAGGAAGGAAAAATCCCCAGGCTACCTTTTGGCAGCAACCCGAACAGTCCGGAAACTGATTTTCTCGGCGTCATCAGGCAACTGTCATTCAGCGTCACGTTCGGGATGCTTTTGTTGTCAAAAAGATTAAACAGCGGGCGCTGCTCCTGGATGGGCCAATCGCAATAGCCGGGACTGAACCGTAGGGTCACACCGCCCTTTTTCTCACGCCATTGCCGTCCCAGGCGTTGGTAGAACTGATCCACCACGCTCTCTGCGGACATGGCGCCCATGGCATCGAGCACATAGGCATCCGCGTAACGCCGCTTTTTCATTAGGTGCGCCACTTCGAAATCCACCACTGGTCCGACAGTGGCCACAAAACAACACACCTTTTCCGCGTGGATCATCGACTTGGCCAATTTCGGACTCTTAAAGCGCGTACCGTCGGACAATAGTATACCGCCTCGATCCACATCCATCAGGTCAAGAATTCGGTAACTCAATCCGGGCTTGAGCATGGCCGGAATCTTTTCGGCCATATGGTCGACCCGCCGCAGCGATGCAACCGGAACGCGGCGTCCCTGCCGCGCACCCAAAAGGCGCAACACCTTCTCCGTATCAAAGGATTTGTTGAAATTATCCAATTTCATGCAGGGGCTCCTCACCAGCACATGGTCTAAATTGCGATATTTATGTCTAAAAGTTAGCTAAAAAACCGCTTTCTATTGTTTTTTTAATGCAGCACCGCATACCCGACCTCCGTCGCTCAGTCCTCCCAAAAACTCGTAGATTCCGCCCAGATAGTTACCAAGAAGGGAATTGGATGGAGAGAAGGACTTTGAATTACAATCGTAGACTATACATCTTGTACGATGCAATGTCAAGTCGCTTGATTTTCGACGCCAGCGCCGTTATAATAGGTTTTCAATTTGTATCTGATAACAGGCCAATTATAATGTTAGTATACGATGTTTTTCCTAACCATAATCTAATGTTTTCGATATGACCTCAACGGATTCCAATGTTTTTGCTCGCAACCCTCAAGAACAACGTGTAATGGTGTATACCGGCTTCGGGCGATAACGATCGAGTGGGACATAAGGAGAAAGGGAAATGGAAAAGCCATATGACAACATTGAGCTGCTTTCATCCCAGCAACGCTGCAAGGAGATGCTTGTTTCGCTTCGTAAAATCACCCAGGCGATTTCACAACACTCCAAGGATCTGCATCGACGGTACGGCCTGACAGGACCGCAACTGGTCATTTTAAATGAAATTGCAAACCACAACACCATTTCTGTCTCCGAGCTGGCCCGCTCCATCAGTTTGAGCCAGGCCACCGTGACGGACATCCTCAACCGGCTCGACCGGAAAGGGCTCGTGGAA
>JABDRH010000543.1 GCA_013041835.1 Desulfatitalea sp.
ACAATTTAATAAGTTGCCCTTTATCCATCACGGCTTCGGGCTACCTTGGCCCGATCTTCGGTCTCAAAATCCTCAAAATAGCTCGCTATTCCTGCGGTTTTGAGCCCTCAGATCGAACCAAGCCAACACAAATCCGCGCGCCTAAATGGGCAACTTATTAAATTGCGATTCTTATTGGCAGGGCCATTTTCACCAACCCTTTCAGCGACAAACGGACTGAAATAGATCTTGCCATCAGCCAAATGCCCTCAAGCGTCTCCAAAGAGAATCGCATGCAGGGCGTCATGGAAAAAGTGAACCATCGGCTCCACGCGCTGGAAGGAGAGGCCGCCCTGAGCATCACGGACTATCGGGGGGAGGATCGTGAGGCTGTCGAGCATGCGCTTTTGTTTTTCGCTTATTATGATTTTGCGCATCGATTTGATCAGCTAATAGAAAGACAGGTTGCCAATGGTGATGCCCCCCAGTCTGTCGAATTCGCGGACGATTTCATCCGGGTGCTAACGAACCGGCGTTTTTCTCCGGACCAAGCGCATCGGTATCTGGGCCTGTGCTACCAGATTCGAAGGGCGTTTTATTTTATCGAAAGGCATATCGTGGGCCAAAGCCCCTGCATGAAGCGCCTGCGCGAAGATTTGTGGAACAATGTCTTTACGCATGACATCGGCATTTATGAAAAATTTCTATGGAATCGAATGGAGGATTTTTCAACCGGTGGGAAGCCATCGCCAATGCAAATTCCAGGGCCGCATCATTGCCGCCACCAATCGCCCCATTGATGAACTTCGAAAACAAGGCGCCTTCCGCGACGATTTCTACTACCGCCTCTGCTCGGATGTCATCCTCATTGCTCCCCTTCGGATGAGAATCGAGGAAGACCCGACAGAGCTCACCGAGTTAATCGCCTACACGGTCACGTGCATTATCGGAGAACCCTCGCCGCCCCTGGAGAAGATGGTTCACGACAGCCTTGCGCTGCATCTGAAACACAACTACCACTGGCCCGGAAACGTCCGGGAACTCGAACAGTGCATTCGAAGCGTGCTGATTAAAAAGGGTTGCCAGCGCCAAGAAAGCGCACCGCGCCTATCTCTGGAGCACTATCTAAAGCAGGGGGTGTCGCAGGGCAATATCGATGCCCAAACACTCGTACAAGGATACGCTCATCTGATCCACCAGCGCCTGGGTACGTATGAAGCCGCGGCGAAATGCCTGAATCTGGATCGCCGAATCGTTAAAAAATATGTTGATGAATGGCAAGTGCCTTCCTAGGGCGATTTCTGTCAAAGCATACATATACCCTTTTGCTTGTCTTTTTTCCCGTCTTGTGCGTTGTGTCAACGGCCGAACACAGACCGTATGCGTCCTTTGACACGCGCCATGAAGACGGGAAAAAATCCGGCGCAGCAAAAGGGTATATTCTTTTCGCCTAAGGACTCGCGCAAAAATACGAAACTCATTTACCCCAATCTATTCCGATTCCTTCGCCCGCACGTTCCATCACCCTTACCGACACCGCACACGCGCCTTTTCCAATTCTATTTCACAAATCTTTGCAAAGCGCCGATGCTATACCGTTTCCGTGTATGATGTCTAACAGGGATGATTGGCGTCTCAACAGCGATGGCTGTTTGCTCGACCTGCACGTCCCAGCTGGGCTGAATCCCGGGATACTTCGCCGCCGTTTTGGGATCAAAGTTGAATATGCTAAAAATCACCCGGAACAAAAGGCCCTTTTGGTCATAGCTTTCGTTCCAATACAGGTCAAAAGTCTCTTTATCGATATAAAGGACCGAGCGGCCATATATGTATGACGAATCTTTCGAAATCAACTCTATGACATAAACCGGTCGTCTAACCATTTTCAGGTTATGAATTTGTAAATCCTTGCTGGTAATGTGAACTGTGGAACCGGGGGCTAAAGGCTCGGGTACCAGGTACTCCCTGTCAGCCATGATATTGTATTCATAAGGAAACACCTTTGGGGACAACTTCCTGGCAAAGCCGCCGGAATCATCGAAGGTCATGTTTGAACCCACTGCCGTATCCTGGGCATCGGTACCCGTCAGCATTCTCACTCTTCTGAGGGAGGCAGCATACGCGTACAACCGATTGGGAACATTTGGATCCAATGTGGTGATCAGAAGAGTGACATTTCCATAGACTTCGCGCGGCGCTATCGACGGCGACACAGCGATTTTATACTCTCCCATTCTTTTTGCCCTCTCGTCATACCAGCCAAAAGGCGGATCGGTCACACGGCCCCCCAGCCAGAACCCCTCGGCGATGGTTACATACTCAGAGAGCTTCCTAAAATTCTTATCCCACCCAACGCTGATTGCGGGTGATATGAACGCATCGAGGCCAGAGTGCTGGTATTCCCAGTTATAAATGGCTTGCATAGCTTTGTGCCTTTCCGATCCGGATGGCTCGGGGAACGGGATGCCGGATTCCCAAGTTCTCCAATCCATGAATCCCTGGGCGTCCACTTTGGTTTTGCCTTTATTCTTTAGGGTCGCCTCAAGGTTGGGCAGGCAATGATATTGCTGCGTGGTCGGCACGACTTCGAATTGTGAGAATGTCGCACCCAGAGGGGGGCCGGACGTTCGAAACAGTTTCTCATACATGAAAGGTATCATGAGCTGTTTCAGTCCGGGCTTGCTCGCCTTGTCCTGATAGGTGTATTTTCCAGGCTTTATTTCAGGTGCGATCTTGCCCACGACATCGGGGGACTTGAATC
>JABDRH010000550.1 GCA_013041835.1 Desulfatitalea sp.
GCAATGGGTCTGCCATCCATGGTGCAGGCCTCGGGCATTTTCATGGGGATGGCGCCTTCGACGACCAGAATGTAGTTCTTTTCGCGAGCCATGGCGTCAAGAACGTTCATCGCGGTTTTACCCTGGGCTGCACCGATGGATTGATGAAAAGTCAGGGAGATGTACCGAGTCAACAAGTCGGCTGGATCGGGGCTTCTGGTATTGAGCATCGAGATGCTGCAGCCGCTGCAGCTTTGTCCTTGCAACCACACGATTTTCACCACACCGTGCTGGATGCCGGCGAAACCGTCGGCCAGGACTTTGGCTGTCACGCCGGGAAGCATCGACCCGGTCGTAATCATGCCGCCCAGTTTTAAAAATTCCCGTCTATTCAATCCCTTAACAGTCATACCCGATTTCTCCATGGGTGTGCGGCGATAAGACTCGCTCCAAATTCATTGCGGGCCGCTTCCAATCAATGCACGGCGCAGGCAATGCAAGGATCAAAGGCTCTGACCACCCGGCCGGCTTCCAGCGGTTGATCCGGATCTTCGATAATGGTGCCCTGCAAGGCTCTTTCCACAGGCCCGGCCTGGTTGCCGTCATCTCTGGGCGAACAGTTCCAGGTGGTGGGCACCACGCACTGGTAATTTTTGATTTTATAATTCGCCACTTGCATCCAATGGCCCAGGGCGCCACGCGGCGCTTCGGTCAGTCCGTATCCGCTGCCGTCAGCCGGCATGTCATAGTCTTTGGCGGCCGGCGCATCGATTTGCACTTCGGCCAGCCATTGATAAGCCTGTGCAACGATCCAATCGGTTTCCAGCCCGCGAACCAGGTGCCGGCCCAATACGGAATTCAGGTCTTCAAGCGCAAGGTCCGCTGAGCCAAGAACGTTGTCCACGGCTTTGCGCACGGCCTGATTGCCGCCCAAATAATTGACCATCACTCTGGCCAAGGGGCCGACCTCCATGGGGTAGCCGGCGTAGCGGGGAGCTTTTAGCCAGCTATAGCCTTTGGCGGCATCGGCCTTCGTCCGCCCTTCGCGCGGGTGCAGCCCCGATGGCGATGCATAGCGTGAATGGCTCACATGCTCGGTGATTTTTTCAATATCCAGCGGTTCATGGCGCCCATCGATAACCGTGCCGCCATGGAAAAATTTTTCCACTCCGGCGCCGGTTTTGTTCGCCATACGAAACACGCCGTAACTCAAGTAATTGGGGTAGGTGCTGCCGATTTTCCAGTATTCGGGAAAGGCCGCGGCGGCCAGTAGCAGGTCAGGCAGGTAGACATCCTTGATAAATGAGGCCAGCTTATCCAGCCGGGCGCGATAAGCCAACACACGCTCCATGGTGGGGATCTGGGTGCAACCGGTGGGGATCAAAGCCGTGGCATGGGGCAGTTTTGCGCCGAATACGGCCGCCATCTCATGGGCTGTGACGCGCATTTCCAAGGCTTGCACGTAGTGATCGATCAGGCGCCAGTTGTCAATTTCGTTGCGGGCGTACTGGTCGACTTCGTAGCGCGGCAGAAAGGGCGCACCGGGAAAAATATCCTTGCGCGACACGGATTGGAGTACCCACTTTTTCAAGTCCAGCAGGCGTGAATTGGTTCCGGTGTAACCGAGAATCGATTTGATGTCTACAAAGTCCAGGGCCGACAGGTGGTAAAAATGAATAATGTGCGATTGCATGTAGTTGGCGGCCAATATGAGGTTTTGCAGTAGCCGGCCGTTGTTGACCGGTTCGATGTTGAATGTATTTTCAATGGCCTCCACCGCCGCCAGCCCGTGAGAAATGGGACACACTCCGCAAATACGCTGGGTAATCTGCTGTGCGTCCAGAGGGTCGCGTCCGGCCAAAATGGCTTCAAACCCCCTGAACATCTCACCTTCGCATTGGGCTTGGGTAATGCGAAACTTTCTTTGACCATCGATAAATACCGGTTCCGCCTCGGTATGAATCGCCAGGTGTCCCTCAATGCGTGTCAGAGGGCTGATGGAAATCTTGGTCGCCATGGATGCTCCTCATCGAAAAAGGCAATTGGTAATTCAGTTTTTCGGCTGGAACGATAAGAATATTTAATCTTTTTTCATATTCGGGAGGAAATCTGGATCACTATACGCGGGAGACTTTAGGGTCTCGGCAAAAAACAATTGTGCCGGATTGCGAAAAGATTGGGTTCATTTGCTTGGCGTATGCTTTGGTTGCATATCGAGATATGGAGCCCTTGCATGCAACACAGCAGACAGGCCAAAGATCAAGCAAGATGGTGCAATCATTTTATGCCGAGGCCCTTGGCCGCGATTCGGTCGGTAAGCCATGCGCACCATTCGGAAATGCCCAGCCCGGTGCGGCAGGAAACTTCTAAAATGGCAATCTGCGTGTTGATTTTCAGGGATTCGGCTCTGATTTTTTCCACGCTGCAGTCCACATAAGGCAGCAGGTCGATCTTGTTGATGAGCAAGGCCTGGGATTCATGAAAGATCAGCGGGTATTTGGCCGGCTTGTCGTCGCCTTCGGCCACGCTTAAAATCGCCACTTTGACATCTTCGCCCAGGTCGAACTCGGCCGGACACACCAGGTTGCCCACATTTTCCACCACCAGCAGATCCAGCGCGTCAAAATCAAAATGATGGAAGGTGTCGCGGATCATGTTGCCGTCCAGGTGGCAGGCCCCACCGGTGTTGATCTGAACCACGGGGATGTCCTTGGCGGCGATGCGCTCGGCATCCTGACTCGATTGGATGTCGCCTTCGATGACGCCGATGGCCATGCGGCCTTTCAGGCTGTCGATGGTTTTTTCCAGCAGGCTGGTCTTGCCCGCGCCCGGAGAGCTCATCAGATTCATGACCAGGACTTTTTTTTCGGCAAACAGTTCCCGGTTCTCCGCTGCGATGCGCGCATTGGCCTCTAGAATGTTTCGCACGACATTGATCTTCATGAACGACTCCTTATTCCACCTCGATCTCGACGATCGACAGCTCCCTGCCGGCGCTGGTGGCGGCGGCGCTCCGTCCGCAGACCGGGCAGACAAAGGCATGATCCTTGACCTCGAAAGTCCGTTCGCAAGATTCGCAACGGGCCTGGACTGGAACCCATTCCACGATCAGCTCCGCGCCTGCCATGGGGGTGTGCTGCGTGAGAATGTCAAAACAGAACCGCAGGGCATCCGGCACGACGGCCGTCATCTGCCCGATCTGCACCCGAACGTTCAAAAGCTTCCCGGCACGGTGAGCGCGCATCTCCTCTGCAATGATATCCACCAGACTTTGGGTGATGGCCATTTCATGCACAGCAAGTCTTCCTCGCCTTACGATATTCGTCTGCCAAAAACGATCAACATCTGCAACAACGCGATGACGACTACCAATGACATACAGGATTAGACGCCGCGTCACAAGATCTCGGTCATTGCTGGCTGCAAAATTGCAGTAGCCAGAAACAGATGCGCAATGAACAAGGGCGGCCTGATGCCAGGCCGCACACAATGTGCAGTTGTCTTTTTCGAGCGCTAAGGCGATTGGCGGAAAAGAATATACCCTATTGCGCCGGATTTTTTCACGTCTTCATGGCGTGTCAAAGGACGCATAACGGTCTGTATTCGGCCTTTGACACAATGCACAAGACCGGGAAAATAGACAAGCAAGAGGGTATATTCTTTGACAGAAATCGCCGAAGATGCCGTCAAGGCGTTGACAGTTTGAATATCGCCGGACCATGCTCCTTTTTTTCCGGTCCATGAGGTTTGCCCCTATGTGTCTTGCCGTTCCCTCACGGATTATTGCGATCGACGGCCAAAACGCCACGATCGACACCAACGGCGTCAAACGCCGGATCAGCCTGATGCTGCTGGCCGATACGGGCATTGGTGACTATGTGATCGTTCATGCCGGCTTTGCCATTTCCCGCCTCGACGAGGCCTCGGCGCGTGAAACCCTGGCGCTGCTGGCACAGGCAATCAACCCAATGCCGCAAGAGCCTTAAGCCCTGATGGTCGTGGAGACTGCGATGCACACACCCCATCAGCCAATAACCGCCCGTCAGGCAGACATCAGCGGCATCGTACAAGGCGTGGGCTTCAGGCCCTATGTCTACCGCCTGGCCGGCCGGTACGGCCTGTTGGGTCGCGTCCGCAACACGGCCGCAGGCGTAACGATATGGGCCGAGGGCCCGGCCGACCGTCTGGACGCCTTTTTTCTGGACCTGCCACGCCTGCAGCCGCCCCTGGCACGAATCGTCTCCATGCACATCACCCAGCAGCCGGCAGCCGGGCATACCTGTTTCGATATTGCCGCCAGTCAATCGACGGATAAGCGCTCCGCGCTGATTGTCCCGGATGTGGCGGTCTGCGAGGACTGTTTGCGGGAGATGCGCGATCCGGAAGACCGGCGCTACCAATATCCTTTTATCAACTGCACCAACTGTGGACCGCGCTATACCATCATCGAGGATATTCCCTATGACCGGCCCAAGACGGCCATGCGCAGGTTTACCCTGTGCGAACAGTGCCGGGCCGAATACGACAACCCACATGACCGCCGCTATCATGCCCAGCCCAATGCCTGCGCCCGCTGCGGGCCCCAAGCGGCACTGCTGGATGTCCGCCGGCAGCCCGTTGTGGGCAATGACGCCAACGCCAAGGCGGCCCGGTTGATCCGGGACGGATCCATCGTGGCGCTCAAGGGCCTGGGCGGGTTTCACCTGGCCGTGAACGCCCACGACGATGCGGCGGTCGTGCGCCTGCGCCGCCGCAAGCATCGCGCGGAAAAGCCTTTGGCGATCATGGCGGCCGATATCGATACCGTTGCAACGTTTGCCCGGCTCACCCCCGAGCACGCCTGCTTGCTGCAATCGCATCAGCGCCCCATCGTGCTGCTGCCTAAACAGATGCCGGAAAGACTCGCCGCTTCCATTTCTCCGGACAACAGCCATTACGGTGTCATGTTGCCTTATACGCCGCTGCATCATCTGTTGCTGGACTGCGGACTGCGGAGCGTGGTGATGACGAGCGCCAACTTGAGTGAAGAACCGCTGGTCATCGATAACGAAGAGGCGTTTGCGCGCCTGGCCGGCATTGCCGATTACTTCCTGATCCACGACAGGCCGATCTACCTGCGCAACGACGACAGCATCGTGCGCCAAACCGGCGGAACCACGCGCATGATCCGCCGCTCGCGTGGGTTTGCGCCGCTGCCCATCTTTCTGGCAGATAAATACCCGGCTGTCCTGGCGTGCGGCGGTGCGCTGAAAAACACCATTTGTCTGCTCGAAGGCCGTCAGGCCTTTATCAGCCAGCATATCGGCGACCTTGAAAATCCTGCGGCAGAAGACTTTTTTCGCTTGACCATCGGGCACCTGAAGCGAATCCTGAATATCGCGCCCCGAGCCATTGCCTGTGATCCGCACCCGGATTATCTGAGCACCCGCTGGGCCACCGGACAAAAAGATCTGCCGCTGATCCACGTACAGCACCATCATGCCCACATCGCTAGCTGCATGGCCGAACACCGGCTCAAAGGGGAAGTGATCGGCCTGGCCTTCGACGGCACCGGCCTTGGGCCGGACGGCACCGTGTGGGGCGGCGAGGCCTTGCTGGCCGATCTATCCAGGTATCGGCGTATCGGACATCTGGCCTACGTTCCGATGCCAGGCGGCGCCGAGGCAATCAAGGCGCCATGGCGAATGGGGCTGGCCTGGCTGATTCAGGTTTTCGGAGAGCGGATCTGGGAACTGGAATTGCCTTTTTTGCAGGCATTGAATCCGGACCAGGCGCGCACTATCGCTCAGATGGTCGTTCGCCGCATCAACGCACCACTGACCAGTTCCATGGGCCGCCTTTTCGACGCCGTGGCCGCCATCATCGGCCTGCGCTCGCGGGTCTGCTTCGAAGGCCAGGCCGCCATGGCGTTGGAAATGATCGCCGCCCCCCGTCCCCAGGGCATTTATCCTTTTTGTTGGAGTCAAGGCCCGGTGCACGAGACCGATCCCGCGCCTATCATTTCCGCCATTGTGGCGGACATCGCGCAGGGAACGCCGGCGCCGGTGATCAGCCGTAGATTTCATGACACCCTGATCACCATGTGGACATCGTTTTGCGGGAAAACGCGCAGTCTGACCGGCATCGAGCGCGTGGTGCTCAGCGGTGGGTGCTTCCAAAACCAGATGTTGCTGGAAGGCCTGACCCAGGCATTACACGAGGACGGGTTTAAAGTTTTCAGCCACCAACAGGTGCCCACCAATGACGGTGGGCTTTCCCTAGGCCAGGCGATCATCGCCGGCGCACGTTTGAGCGAAGGACGGATAAAATCATGATGGTCTTGGATTATGCATGCGCTTTCCAGGACGCCGGCATTGCCGGCCATCTGGTGCACCGAATCGCCCAGGCTGCAAACAACCCCATACGTATAATGGAGGTTTGCGGCACCCATACCATGGCGCTTTTCCGCCACGGCATCCGCTCCCTGCTTCCCCGGACCATCACCATGCTTTCAGGACCGGGTTGTCCGGTGTGCGTCACCGAACAGACCGACATCGATCGGTGCATCGCTCTGGCACGACAAAAAGATGTGGTCGTAGCCACTTTCGGCGATCTGATGCGCGTGCCCGGATCGACGGCCAGCCTTCAAATGGCAAAGGCCGCAGGCGCCGATGTACGCGTGGTTTATTCGGCAATGGACGCAGTGAATCTGGCTCGCCGTCAAACCGGACGGATCGTGGCCTTTCTCGGCATCGGCTTTGAAACCACAGCGCCCACCGTGGGCGGCGCCATCCTGGCGGCAGAACAACTCGATCTGCCCAATTTCTGCGTCCTGTCAGCCCATAAAACCGTACCGCCGGCGCTGGAAACGCTCATGGCCTATCCCGGGACAACCATCGACGGATTTTTACTGCCCGGCCACGTCTCGATCATCAGCGGCGTCCGAGCCTATCGCCGTTGGTTTGGACGCTGCCAAATTCCGAGCGTTGTGGCCGGATTCGAGCCCATAGATCTGCTGCAGGGCATACTTGCATTGGTCCGCCAAATCCAAGCTGACGCGCCGGCGCTTGAAAACGCTTACGGCCGCGCTGTGACCGAAAACGGCAACACCGCGGCTCAGGAAGTCTTGGCTCGGGTCTTCGAACCGGTCGACGCCCGCTGGCGGGGGATGGGAACCATTGCCAATAGCGGCCTGGCTATTCGCTCGGCGTATGCCCGCTTCGACGCGGCACGCCGCTTCGACCTGGCCGTCACCCCGCTGCCACCAACCAAAGGCTGTATCTGCGGCGACATTCTAACCGGCGTCAAGACGCCTCGACACTGCCCGCTGTTCGGCAGCACCTGCACCCCGGCAACGCCGGTGGGGCCTTGCATGGTTTCGTCCGAAGGAACGTGCGCGGCTTATTACAGCTATCATGAACAAGAAGGAATCAGACCGTGAAAAACGACAGCATCCTGCTCGACCATGGCAGCGGGGGCAAAATGGCCCATCAATTGATGCACGATCTGCTGCTTCCCCTGTTTCGAGATCCGGTTTTGGCTCGGCTGCACGACGGCGCCCTGCTCGAAACACCACAAGGACGAATCGCCTTTTCAACGGACAGCTTTGTGGTGGATCCACCTTTTTTCCCGGGCGGCAACATCGGCGATCTGGCTGTCAACGGCACGGTCAACGATCTGGCCATGTGCGGGGCCCGGCCAGCCTTCATGAGCCTGGGGCTGATCCTGGAAGAAGGTCTGGCCATTGAAACATTGCAGTGCATCCTGATCAGCATGGCTCAGGCGCTTGAGCGCAGCGGCACACGCCTGGTCACCGGCGACACCAAAGTGGTGCCCCGGGGAACAGCGGACAAGATCTTCATCAACACCAGCGGCATCGGTTTTGTGCCGCCTGCAGCCCATATTTCCGGGGACCAGGCCCGCCCCGGCGACTGCGTCATCCTCAGCGGCAATATGGGCGATCATGGCATCGCCGTGCTCACCCAACGCCAAGGCCTGGATTTTGAATCCGATGTCATCAGCGACACCGCCCCCCTGCATGCCATGGTCCAGGCCATTCTGGCCGCTGCACCGCCGGTGCATGTGCTGCGCGATCCCACCCGAGGCGGCGTGGCCACTGCTTTAAATGAAATCGCCCTGCAATCCGGTGTGGGCATTGAAATCGATGAACACAGTCTGCCGGTTGCGCCGGCCGTGGCCGGTATCTGCGAAATGCTGGGACTCGATCCCCTGCACGTCGCCAACGAAGGCAAACTGCTTTGCCTGGTGCCCGAAGACCATGCAAGCAATGCACTGGCGGCCATACAGCGCGACCCTTTCGGCCGCGCGGCCTGCATCATCGGCCGGGTCACCGGGGACCATCCGGGCCGGGTGATTTTGTCCACCCGCATCGGCGGCCGGCGCATCGTGGATATGCTCAGCGGGGAACAATTGCCCCGAATCTGTTAGAAATGGTCTGAAAGACGCAGCGTTTGCCATTAAGATTGCCCTCTTTAAAAATAGAATCGCCAACGGCAAACTGTTTGAGGTCGTTGGAAAAGAGCTGCCATCTTTCACTGGCGACCCACCCGGATCATTCAAGGAAATAGTTGAAGCCAATGGCCTGACAGGAATCAGTTTTAATTCGTCTTAACAATATGTTATATTATTTTTCGAAGTCACTGCTGCCGTTTCCAGCTTTTCAAGCCTTGGCATTTATGTCATATTTAAAAGCAATACGCTTTGATAGCGTGGTTCTTTCAATGAGGTTCACATGGCGGACATAAACGATATCGTACTGATTTACGCGGACGCGCATCCCCAGGTATTTGCCCGTATCGAGGCCATTGAGCCGGATATCAAGCGTGGCTGGTATCATGTCAAATTGCTGCTGCTGCAGATCCCCTTGCACGTGGTGACCTGGATTCTCCGCGATGTTTATATCAATGGTGAAACGTTTACCATGGAGGGTAAGCCGATGCGCTTGGAGCTAGTCGAGAGCCCAGTGGTGCAGCCGGTCAAGCCCGACACCTCGCCCTCCGGAGATGGGAAGGACAAGGAGGGTAGGGGCAAGGTTATCTCGTTGAGGGACCTGAAGAAAAACTAAATGCAGCGCATTGTTTTGTCGGCATCGCGACGCACCGACATCCCCGCCTTTTACATGCCGTGGTTCATGACGCGGATCAAGCGGGGCGACTTCCAGGTTATAAATCCTTACAATCAGAAGCGCACCCGTATCGCGGCCCGCCCCGACCAAGTGCACACCATTGTCTTCTGGTCCAAAAACTTCGGTCCTTTCCTGAACGAAGGGTATGCCGAGGAACTGGTCCGGATGGGATACCGCCTGTTTTTCAACTTCACCATCAACGCCCCCCATGCCGTGTTGGAACCGGGTGTGCCGGCGCTTTCAGAACGATTGGACCAGTTGACCCGGCTGGTGGCGCGTTTCGGCGCGACCTGCATCCAGTGGCGCTTCGATCCCATCTGCTACTTTAAGAACCGTGCAGGCGTCATGGAGAATAACCTGGCGCGATTTCCGGAAATCGCCGAGAAAGTAGCGGCACTTGGCATCAAGGTGTGCATCACCAGCTTCGTGGACATCTATGCCAAAGTTGACAAAAGATCGGCCACTGCCGGAATAACCTTCGTGGACCCGCCGACGTCGCAGAAAATAGAGCGAATCGAAGCCATGGCCGGCGTCTTGAAAAAGCGGGACATGGTCTTGATGCTGTGCTGTGAAAAGGAGCTGATGGCCAAACTGCCGGCCCGGTTGTCTGTGCGGTCGGCAGCCTGCATCCCCAATGACCGCTTGGCGGCGCTATACGGTCCCGACATCTCCTTGCGCAGGGATGGAGGCCAGCGTACGGCCGCCGGTTGCGGTTGCCGCACCGCCAAGGATGTAGGCGACTACCCGCGTCATCCTTGTGGCCACAAGTGTCTGTTTTGCTATGCCAATCCGGGGCCGGTGCCTTCGGACCCAAGAATAGATGAATGAATTTGGATTTAAGGCCAATGAATTACCCGACCTCGGATACGCCCTTTGACCATTCCCCCCTTGAGCGGACGTTTCGCATAGCCGGGGTGGCCATGAACAACCCGACCGTTTTTGCACCTCTGGCCGGCATTTCCCATTTGCCCATGCGCCTGCTGGCCAAGCGGGCAGGATGCGCGCTGGTCTACTCGGAAATGATCAGCGCCAGCGGCTTGACTTATGGTGCCGCGAAAACGATTCGCATGCTCGCAAGCACTGCGGAAGAAAAGCCGCTTGCCGTTCAGCTTTTTGGCAGTGATCCGGAAAAACTGGCCCGGGCCGCTCAAATCGCCGAAACATCGGGCGCTGATATCGTGGACATCAATTTCGGATGCGCCGTCAAAAAGATCTTGAAGAGCAACTCCGGCGCGGCCCTGATGCGCGATCCGCAACACGCCGCCAAGCTGCTGCAGGCCGTCCGTTCTGTCATCCATATCCCCCTGACCATCAAGATGCGTACCGGGTGGGAACCCAGTGGCACCCAGGCCATGGCGCTGGCGCACATGGCCGAAGCTACGGGCGTGGATGCCGTTGCCGTGCATCCACGCACCGCCCAACAGGCTTTTCGGGGATCAGCGGATTGGTCGCTGATCGGCAGAATCAAAGATAGCCTGAACATCCCGGTGATCGGCAACGGCGACATTACTTGCGCCGAGGATGCCGCTCGCATGATAGCGGAAACCGGCTGCGACGCCGTCATGATCGGCCGAGCCGCCATCGGCAATCCATTTATCTTTTCAGATACCATCAATCATCTCAACGGCCGCCCACCCGGGCAGGTTACTGTGGTGGCACGCTTCCGCGTCATTGACGACTATGTGAATGCCTGCGTGGACTCGCTGGGAGAACGATCCGCCTGTTTTATGCTGCGCAGCAAGCTGGGGTGGTTTACTAAAGGGCTGCCCCACGCCAGCCGCTTCCGAAACGCGGTTCGGTGCGTTGAAAGCAAGGCACAAATCATAGAATTGCTCGAAGCGTATCAAGCATTCATTCTATCCGAGGAATAATTAGCTATACAGGAGGTTACGACATGGATTTTCAGCACACACCGCGCGAAGAACTCTACAAAAGAATAGAAAAATTAAAAACAGAATTAAACCAAAACAACATACACGGTGCACTCATTATTCAAAAAGCAGATTTGTTTTATTTCAGCGGCACCTGTCAAAACGCGCATCTATTTGTCCCGTCGGAAGGTGAGCCGGTACTATTTGTCAAAAAAAGCCTGGAGCGGGCTCAAAAAGAAAGTAAAATAGATTCCATTGAAGCCATGAAGAACCTCAAGGAGATGGCGGAGAAAATCATTTCCATGGCCGGGGAGAAACGCAACATCGGATTCGAACTGGATGTGCTTCCAACCAATAATTATCTTTATTACAAAAAGCTTTTTCCAACTCATGAAATCAAAGACATATCACTGATTATCCGAAAAACCAGAATGATTAAATCCCCATATGAAATTGACCGGATAAAGCAAGCCGCTGAATTGAATTATAAAATGTTTTCCAGCATCCCGCATCTTCTAAAGGAAGGAATAACTGAAGTGGCGTTTGCTTCCCGGTTGGAAGCCATTTACCGGGAAAATGGCCACCAGGGCGCTATTCGTATGAGAGGATTCAACCAGGAAATCCATTACGGTCATCTCATGTCCGGGTGGAACCTGTCCTACCCAAGTTTTTTCGACGGTCCCACGGGAGGGAGCGGCTTGCACCCTTCCTTCCCTCAGAGCGCCGGTTTTAAAAAAATAAAAAGAAATGAACCAGTTATGGTGGATTATGTCGGGGTTTACCAGGGATACATGGTCGACCAGGCCAGAATTTTCTCCATCGGACCCCTGTCGGAAAAGCTAATTAGAGCCCATGAAGCAGCCATTGAAATTAAAAACACGATCATTGAAAACACCCGGCCGGGTATTAATGGAAAAGATCTTTATGATCTGGCATCGAACATTGCAGAAAAGGCAGGACTATCAGATCATTTCATGGGATACCAAAATAAAATTTCCTTTATTGGACATGGCGTAGGAATAGAACTGGATGAATTTCCGATTATTGCTAAAAACTATGATTTCGTCCTGGAACAAGGAATGGTGATTGCGCTGGAACCTAAGTTTCTCTTTGGCGATGAAGGTGCCGTAGGCATTGAAGACACGCTGGTGGTCACTGACAATTGCCTCGACCCAATCACCTATTTTGACAATGAGATCAAGGTATTATAAATGCTGACCGGATTCATGCCCAAGCACTAGGGCGCGCCGAAGGGAACCTTCAAGATACGTGTACCCTCCTTGACATACAGGGCATCCTCGCCGATACCAACAATAGACAGGCCTTCGATGGTGGCGCCTTCACGAAGGACACGGTTGTTGACCACCGCCATACGTTCGGTCGGTTCTGCGGCGTAAACGATAGCCTGGACTTTTAATCGGCCATCGGTCATCACGTCGGCATTGGCAAAAGACCTCTTCTCACCAGCGGCTGAGTTGACTTTGGCGGATGCGTGCTTGGCAGGCGCCGGCGGCGTTTCGGCCTTGCCGGGGCGTGGGGTGCCGGCCCGGATGACAGGTTCCGCCGCTGCCGGCTGGGCAGGCAATGTCGGGGGGGGCGGCATCGAGGGTACGGGGTTTCGGTTGATGGCCCGAGAAACATCCACTACCTCGTTTCGGGGACTTCCGTTTGGGACAACGGGCTTTGGACCAGGTCCCTTCAGGTTGATTCGGTCACGCGGCGTCGGTCGCAATTGCCGGTCGGATTCCGGAGCGGTAATGATTGCGGCAGAGAGATCCTCCTGAGAATAAGCCGGGTTTGAACGGGTTTTCCCGGCGGGCACCTCTGGATTCAGTTCCGGCCGAGTGTAGAGAAAAAAACCAAGCCCGAGGAGTATGGTCACAGCGGCTGCCATTGTCCATCGAATAGGGTGGTACCGCAGCCAAGTGGATTTTACCGCGTGATGGAGTGTACGCCGTTCCTTCAGGTCGGAGAAAAGCACCCTATTCAGGTCGCTGTGGTCCTCTTTGTCCTGTTCAACTTTTTTCAGCGCGTTCAAAATAGTGCTCATGCGCCGCTTCCCCCATACAGATCAGTCAATTTGGGTGTATCCACGATGTCGGCAGCGTCGATCAGGAAAATCTTCGTGAGCGGACCGATCAACCCGTCCGGCTCCAGGTGATGTCGTATTTGAAAATCCAGGACCGCCTGGCGCGTGGCATCATCGAAAATTGGCTCGAAATCGATATCTGCGTATCCAACCTGACGCAGTAACTGTTTCGCAGCCAAAATGGCTGAGTCAGTTGATCCGTGAGTAATCAGTTCATCATATTGCGTCGCATTATTCCAGTAGACATACATTGGGCCTTCAAGGAACGGCAACAAGGCTTCCAATCGGACTTGAATTCGATTGCGGTGATCACTGTCAAAGGCCAGTTGAACGTGCCCTTGCCGCCACCCCACCAAGCTGACAAAGGCAACCGAACCGGAAACACCTTTTCGAAGCGCAACAATAGCAGGCAGATTCATCTTTTTAATCATGGCCCAATCCGAGATCACGGCATACATGCGCAAACCGTACTGATGAGCCGCGATATCAAAATACTCCTCGTCAGACACGCTATTGGGCAGTTGTGCGGCAACCGGCGCAGGTTGTCCCCAACACGCCAATATGCTGGCAACTGCATTCAAGCGGGACGTTTGATGGGCCAAAGCATTGATGATGGCCGATAATTCCGACGCGGTGGCCGGCGTATGAGCCAGTGCGCCGGCCGTCCATGTTTCGGTATGATCAGCAGTGCTGGATTCTACCGCTGAAGGTGTATCAGCACCCGGATAATCCTTTATTTTGTAAGTTTTTATCGATGTGTGGGGTTCGATCGGAAATTTAGTGGATGCTGATGCGGGTTGATGTGCAGTGGAAGGTGAAACGCTCGGATGACGAAATGAGGCTTCCTTGTGAAAAACGAAGGAGACCAGGCCCGCGACGATAAACACACTCAATGCGACGGCGGCCAGCTTTTTGGGATTCACCTTGGGCCGTCCAGGCAATTGCCGACCGCGACCAATCAGTTCATCCACCGCCATTTGGGCTATCGTTGCATTCACCCGATCACTTCCCAAACCATATGCGTTCAAAAGCGCCCGGTCGCAAGCGATATTGATATTTCGTGGTATCCCACTGGAATACTTATAGATGAGCCGAAATGCGCCCGGTGTAAAAAGATCCACCTGGCGTTGAGCGGCGATGTTGAGGCGATGGCGGATGTAGCCAACCGTTTCAGTGTAATCGAGTGGGGTAAGATGCGTGCTGAGTGAAATTCTCTGGGATAATTGCCTCAGTTCATAGGAGTCGAGCTTATCACCCAGTTCGGGTTGCCCTACCAGAATGATCTGAATCAATTTATGGCGCGTCGTCTCAAGATTGGAGATCATGCGCACCATTTCAAGATTCTCGATACTCAGATTCTGAGCTTCGTCGATTAGAAGAATGACTTTGCGATGGGCCTTGCTCTGCGTAATCAGATAGCCGTTGAGCTCGTCCAGCAGTTTTTTGAGGCTGGTCTGTTCGGTTCGCATGCCGAATTCATTGCATATAGCGGTAAGCAGTTCAACGGAGTCCAACTTTGGGTTAAAAATGTAGGCCGATTCGACGTTTTCGTCCAATTTTTCAAGGAAAATGCGACATAGTGTGGTCTTTCCGGTGCCGACTTCGCCGGTAATCACCACGAATCCGTCGCCTTCTTCGACAGCATAGGTCAGGTGCGCCAGTGCAATCTCGTGGATCTTGCTCAGATATAAAAAATCGGGGTTGGGCACCAGCTTGAATGGTTTTTCCCGAAATCTAAAGTGTTTATTGTACATAAATCACACTGCCCCGCTCAATCTGTGATATTGGCATCCTACAGTATGTCAAATAATGGGGGGGGATTCAAGAATGGATTGGCCGCCGAAAAAGCCGGAATTTCAATAATTTCAACTAAAGACGTGGACAAGCGGCAACAGGGCGGCGAAAAGGTCTGGAGGGTGCTCGAATACCAGGAGTGCTTTCTCTGAAAGGAGGCTCAGGGCCCCGGCAGAAGCCATTTGTTCCGGATCTTACCGGAATTTGCTGCACGGCAAAGTCGCATGCAAAGTTGCATATCCGGAGCTGCGGCTTTGCATGCAACACGTCAAATGGGCCGAGGATCAAGCGATATGGTGCAAAACATTTTATGCCGAGTCCCCCAATATATCATAAGGCATTTGAGTGCCTTACAATTCTTTTTTGGGCTCACTGCCTTCACGCGTCTCAGCAGATGCGTCCTTGCCAGTAGAAGGATCGGCATTGTCCGCTGCTTTGGGTGTGGCTTCCGTGCCTTCGACGCGGTCCGGTGCAGGCTCGGCCGTATCGCTGGATATTTCGCTTTCAACCGTGCCTGCTTCGGCCGCCGGTGGCTTTTCAACGGCATCGGCGTCGGCGGTTCCTTCGGCCGCCATAACCTCGGCAGTAGCGGACGCTTCAGCTTGGACTTGAGCCTGTTCTTCTACAGGGTTTTCGGCCGTTTGCCCCTCGGCGGCATCCGCTGCCGTTTCTTTTATAGTGTCCGTGTCCGGTTGCGTTGAAGGATCAGTAGCCGGTGCCGCCGATTCTTTAACCGCTTCAGCCTGCTTTTTGGCTTTGGCCTTGCTTTTTTTCTTTGCCTTTTTGGTCTCTTCGCCAAGGGAAACCAGCTCGATAAGCGATACGGCAGCAGCATCCCCCGGCCGGTGCCCGATTTTTACAATACGTGTGTATCCGCCGTTGATGCTTCCGAAACGACTTTGAGCCTCTTCAAACAGCTTATGCACAACTGGCTTCTCACGCATAATTGCCAAAACCTGGCGCCGGGCATGCAAATCCCCTCGTTTGGCCAATGTAATGACATGATCGGCCCAGCGCCGTAGCTCCTTGGCTTTCACATCCGTAGTGCGAATACGATCGTACTTGAAAAGAGATGTGACCATATTCCTAAACATAGCCTGCCGATGGCTTGTCGTTCGGTTCAGTTTAACACCGGATTTTCTGTGTCTCATGGATCAACCTACTCCCCTTCTTCTTCTTCTACTTCGACATCTTCCAACGGCGGGACGAATCCGTCGATCTTCATACCTAAAGAAAGTCCCATGCTTGTCAGCACCTCTTTGATCTCATTGAGGGATTTTCGCCCAAAATTCTTAGTCTTCAGCATTTCATTTTCGGATTTTTGCACCAATTGGTAGATTTTGTTGATTTCGGCATTTTTCAGGCAATTGGCACTGCGCACGGAAAGCTCCAATTCATCTACGCTACGGTACAAATTGTCGTTGAACTCTACCTCTTCTTCATCGCCGCCAGTTTTTTTCGCGTCTGGCTCGACATCTTCATCGAAAGTGATAAAAATGGACATCTGGTCTTTGATGATTTTAGCCGCATAGGCCACTGCGTCTTCGGGGCTAATGCTTCCGTCCGTCCACACTTCAAGCGTCAACTTATCATAGTCGGTGCGCTGTCCCACCCGAGCATTGCCCACTACATAATTCACGCGTTTGATGGGTGAAAAAACCGCATCAATTGGAATGGTGCCGATGGGAGCATCCTCTTCTTTATTTGCTTCGGAAAGCGCATACCCCTTCCCGACCTTGACAGTCATCTCCATGTTGAGTGACCCCTCGGACGCTATCGTGGCGACGACCGAATCCGGATTAAGCACTTCCACCGCACCATCGGGACTAATAAAATCACCAGCGGTAACAACACCCTCGCCCTCAGCGTTGCAGGTCAATCTTCGGGTTTGGGTATCTTTCATCTTCACCCGAACCTGTTTCAGATTCAAGATAATCTCGGAAACGTCCTCCAAGACATTTGAAATCACACTGAATTCATGCTGAACATTTTCTATCTTTATACTGGTGATGGCTGCACCGTGCAATGACGACAGGATGATCCGCCGCAGCGAGTTCCCCATCGTCATACCGTACCCGCGCTCCAGGGGCTCACAGACAAATTTTCCGTAGGTAGACGTGCTGGATACTTGCACCTTTTCCGGCTTGATCAAATCTCGCCAGTTGATATACATGAGTTCGTTTGATGGCATATCCATTCTCCAGCCTTGGGGTTATTATAAAGGATAAGTGCAATCATCGTTCATAAAATGGCTACTTGGAGTACAACTCAACGATAAGCTGTTCTTGCATCGGCATGGTCAAATCGTCCCGAACAGGAAAGCTTTTGATAGTTCCAAGCATTTCATTCTTATCCAAGTCGAGCCATTGCGGGATACCGCGTCGCACCACAGCTTCGAGAGCTCCGTTGATGGCCTGTACTTTTTTACTCTTTTCTCCCACACTTATTTGATCACCCACCTTGACCCTGTACGAAGGGATGTTCACCCGCTTTCCATTAACCATAAAATGGTTATGCCGGACAAAATGCCGCCCCTGCGTACGTGAGTTCGTGAATCCAAGTCGGTACACCACGCTGTCCAGGCGCCGTTCCAGTATCACCAGAAGATTGGTGCCGGTGATCCCCTTTTGACGATCGGCATCCTGGAAGCTGAGATGAAACTGTTTCTCAGACAAACCGTACATACGCTTTACCTTCTGTTTTTCACGTAACTGGATACCGTAGTCCGATGTTTTTCCGCGCCGGCGCTGGCCATGTTCACCGGGTACATAACTGCGGCGATCAAAAGCGCATTTGTCCGAATGACAGCGGTCCCCTTTAAGAAACAGCTTTAGATTCTCTCTTCGGCATATTCTGCATACCGAACCAGTATAACGTGCCAATATTGCCTCCTTATGACATTGAAGCGGATCTTAAAGTTTAAACCCGACGGCGTTTTGGGGGACGGCAACCATTATGGGGGATGGGTGTTACATCCTTTATTATGGTAACATTAAAACCTGCCGCCTGAAGCGCCCGCAAGGCGGACTCACGTCCTGCGCCAGGCCCCTTGACATACACTTCCACGCTGCGCATGCCATGTTCCATCGCCTTTTTAGCGGCATCTTCCGCGGTCATCTGTGCGGCAAAAGGCGTACTTTTTCTTGACCCCTTAAATCCCATAACGCCAGCGCTGGACCACGAGATCACATTTCCCACCGTGTCGGTAATGGTGATAATGGTGTTGTTAAACGTAGATTGGATATGGACAACACCGGTGCTGATGTTCTTTTTCTCTTTCTTCTTGGTACGCGTTTTTCTAGGCATCTGCAGTGTCCTTCAACCTGTTGAATGGCTACTTCTTTTTGGCCGCCCCTTTTTTCTTCACGGCGGAACGTTTGGGGCCTTTGCGAGTGCGCGCATTGGTGCTTGTGCGTTGCCCACGAACCGGCAGTCCGCGCCGATGGCGCAATCCACGGTATGAACCAAGGTCCATAAGCCGCTTAATGTTCATGGAAACGTCCGTCCGCAGTTCGCCTTCGACTTTCAATCTGCTGTCGATCACTTTGCGGATATCGTTAATTTCAGCGTCGGTGAGATCATCCGTGATGGTACCCGGCTCCAGGTTGATCTCCTTAAGAATGTTACGCGACGTCGTTCGGCCAATACCAAAGATATAGGTCAGGCCGATTTCGATTCTCTTGCGTCTTGGTAAGTCTACGCCGGCGATACGTGCCAAAGTAAATCCTCCTCTAACTCGTAAAGGCCCATTTAGCCTTGACGTTGCTTATGGCGTTTATTGGTGCAGATCACGCGCACAACGCCGTTACGCCGAATGATTTTACATTTGCTGCAAATCTTCTTGACTGATGCCCTTACTTTCATCGGTTTCGCTCCTTGGTGCGTCCTGCTTGGGCTTTATACATCCGTTGCCTATTTGGAACGGTAAGTAATCCGGCCGCGACTCAGATC
>JABDRH010000553.1 GCA_013041835.1 Desulfatitalea sp.
TCAATGCCGTTTCCTTAAGCTTTGGCGTGTAAATATCTTTATTATTACTACCAGTTATGCTATATTGTCTTATCTTAATGAAGCATAAGATCAAAATCAATCAACAAGGAGGTCCACAATGTTAAAAACAGATAAAGTTGGCACGGTACCTGAAATGCCAAATGTGTGCCACGGCTTATTGATTCCTTGAAGAATATTATCTTTTCCAAAGATTTCTGCTCCCGGCATAAAAAAGGGCTGAATGATTTCATCAGAACACGCATTCTGCCGTTTCATGAATTGATATTTTTTCTGTTGAACATGAACAACAAATCCTATCAGGAAGAATTAGACCGCTATTTTCAAACCCTACACAACGGGCAAGTCCCCGAACGTGTTTTGTTCAAAGGCAGTTTGTCCAAGGCCAGGGCCAAGCTGAAATACCAGGCTTTTGTCGAACTCAACGATCATTTGGTTCACTCGTTTTACAATTATTTTGAGTCCGAAACGTGGTTCGGCTTCAATTTGATGGCGATCGACGGAACGACCTTGCGGGTGCCAAATATATCGCAAATAGCCAATCACTTTGGTGTCTGGAACTCGACTAAAGGCGAAAAACCATGCCCCAAAGCCCGCGCGTCCCAAATGTTTGATGTACTGAATAAAGTAACAGTTGATGCCATCATCAGCCCCATAAGTGAAGGGGAAAGGGAGCTTGCGGCATTTCATTTTTTAAAGCTTTGCCCTGAGGATCTACTGCTTCTGGACCGAGGATATCCATCCCACTGGCTGTTCAAATTGGTGCTTTCCATGGGAGCCAATTTTTGCGCACGGATCGGACACAAACAATGGCGCACCGCCAACCCTAAGGAAACGGCATTGAAAACAACAATGCATATCCACGAACTTTGAATACCTTTCATCTCAACCTCCATTTCATGCTTGAGTTCAGGGCTCCTGGCATGACGTGAACGCCAATGCGGCAGCAGGCGCGTTAAAAACCATTTTCAGCTGCGTCTGAGGGAAACAAAATTCTTGCGTATTCATTCCTCATATAACCCACACTTGCCGATCATCTAAAAGTTTCGTTGTCTTTCATGACGCTCTTTGACGGCAACCGTTTCCGCCCCCTTCCCGGCCTGGGTCCGGACCGCCGCCATGCCGGCCAGGGAAAAAGTCACCACGTACTCGGCATACCCTCGGATATCAGCGACCTTGACGAAACCCTCTTCATTGGAGCCTGTCAGCCGCTCAGCTCTCCTAATGAGAAGCAGTATGGTGCATAGGCTCACGATACTCATCCCGCAATACCCTATTTCCGATTCGGATACCGACGGTCCCAGGATGACCTCTAAAAGGGCCTTGATTCCGTGATGTATGGGCGCCATCTCTTCCCGGTTCATCACTTCCAGAAGGCCCGTGGGATTGGCCAGTTCCTGGCAGACAATGGCGAAGTATTTGTTGTTTTCATCATGGACCCGATCAAGCAAGGCCATGACCAGCCCCTGCAACCGCTCCTGCGCCGGTGCCTTAACGGCCACACCACCATCCGGCGGGTGTTGTTTGAGCGCCTCCTTCAGCGCCTGCCGCCATGATTCCCGGTACAATGCTTCCTTGTCCCCGAAATGGTAGTTGATGGCAGCCGTATTGACCCCTGCCCGCTCGCTGATCTCCGCCACAGTGGCGTCCCGGTAACCCTTCTCGCTGAACACCGCAATGGCAGCCGTCATGAGGCGGCTGCGCGTCCTGATTGTATCTTGTCTCAAAGGCTTTTTCATTGAATTCCCCGATTAAATACTAATGACAACTTTAAATGCCTATTCAAAGTTGTCAATGAATATTTTTCCCCATATTTCGGGCACCCTGTCACGTGGTGCTGACAATGCTATGCGCTATGTGATAACCCCAATGTTGCAAAAAAAAGATGGCCGTATAAAAATAGACACTTGCAGGTATTGAGAATTAGTGACCCAGGGCAGGCCCTTGGGCACTAAAAAATTCTTATATGGAATGTCTTGGCAATGGATGTGAAAATGGTGGACCCAAGAGGGAGGGATTCTATGAATCTAGACAATACCAAAAAAATTAAAACAGTTTTGCAGGCAATTTCCATATTCGTTTCTGTAACTATGCTCTGGTTTGTCGGCTCGACGTGGGCAGAAGAAGCCCGCTCGCACCCGGAACATGGAAATACAAAAGCCGTTGAAAGGCTCCAGGAACCGGCCCCCGTGATTGTGTGGGGGCGGACAATTGCAGTCTTGCGAGCGGAGAATATCGACGGAGTGAAGCCGGCGGAGCGCGCTCATCGCATCGCAGCCCTGATTGAGAAGTTGTCGGCACGAGCGGATTGGCAGATCAGTACATTGCAAGTGGAAGCCCATGGACAGAAAACGATTCTGATCAAAACAAAGACGGACATCCTTTTTGCGGTATTTCCGGGCGATGTGGACCCCGACTCCGGAGAAACGATTGAGCAGGCGGCACAGTCGGCTGCGGCAATGCTCAAGAAGGTCCTGGACGATCGGGCCGCACAACTTCGGTGGTCATATATACTCAAGGGCATCGGGTTGTGCGCGGCTGCGACCCTCATCTATCTTTTAATAGTATGGGGAGTTCTCCGAGTAAAGAATTTGGCCATCGCAAAGCTCGACCGCATGATTGCTGAGTCAAGGCGAAGCCTTTCCGTTGCAGGGATCAACATGGTGCCGATCCTATTGGTTATTGAGCGGTTTGTGACCAAACTCTCCTTCCTGGTGATGATTTTTATGGTCACCTATATATGGCTTGCATTCTGCTTTGCTCAGTTCTTTTACACGCAACCATGGGCGACCGACCTGGGTGAATATCTTATGGGGTTGCTCCAGCATTTTGCCCTCGGAATTATTGGCGCCGTCCCCGGACTTTTTGCAGTGGTCGTGATTTTCTGGCTTACCCGGATTGTTGCCGTTGCGGTTTCCCGCTTCTTTTCCGGTGTAGAGAAAGGAGCCATCTCCGTAGAGTGGCTCCATCCCCACAGCGCCAGAGCCTCCAGGCGAATCGTTCTGGTCGTGATCTGGATATTCACACTTACCGTTGCCTACCCTTATATTCCCGGCTCGGGAAGTGATGCCTTTAAGGGGATCAGCGTATTTGCCGGACTCATGATCTCACTGGGTTCCACCGGATTTATCAGTCATCTCATGAGCGGCCTGGTGCTTGCTTATTCAGGAGCCATGAGTGAAGGTGACTATGTGGTATTCGGTGATATCGAAGGCACGGTGCGGGAACTCGGACCCATGACCACCAAAATCATGACTCCCGCCAAGCAATTCGTAACCATACCCAATGGGGTCGTCACCGGCTCAAGTGTCACCAATTACACGCGGCTGGCGGAAAAAGACGGCGCCATCATGAATACAACCGTCACCATCGGCTATGATACGCCCTGGCGCCAGGTTCATGCCTTGTTGATGTCGGCGGCGGATCATATCAAGGGAATCCGAAAGTTTCCTGCCCCCTTGGTCCGGCAAAAAGCGCTTTGCGATTTTTACGTGGAGTATCTGTTGGCTTTTCACATTGATCGGCCGGCGGAACGAATACCCATAATGTCGGAACTTCACGCCGCGATCCAGGACGCCTTTAACGAAGCCGGTGTGCAGATCATGTCTCCGAATTTCGTGTCGCAGCCTGAAAACGCGATTTTAGTGCCCAAATCACAGTGGTATGCCCCGCCTGCTTCTCCACCTGAGAACCAACATACATAGGGTACAGATTTTTGATTCTTGAATATGTTGATGGGGGCACTGAATGCAATGTGGCGCCGTCTTGGTTGAAGCGCAGGCTTTGCCAACGGCACATGCATTCTTCCTCCCGCTGGCCTTGGGCGTTGTATCCGTAGTTTTCGACTTTCCACAGTTTTTTTATTGGAAGGCGTTGTCGGATAGACGGTGTCGAATAGGCGGTGTCGGATAGACGGTGTCGGATAGGCGGTGTCGGAT
>JABDRH010000556.1 GCA_013041835.1 Desulfatitalea sp.
ATCTGGCGGCAAGCTGCCGTGGAAAATAGCGATAATGATTGATGCAACGATTCAAAACCGATCAAGCCTGCATGCTGAAAATGTTAAACGGTTCAATCATGGCAAAGGCTTTGTAATCGGGCATCAACTGAAAAACAATATGCCAATACTGCTAAATCTAAAGAATGGGGGCAGGTCGAACAGCTATTCAAAACCACCGATCCATATTATAGTTTTACACCCAACGGATAGCTCATGGGCCGCAAAGGTAAACGGACTTTGCTAATGAAAATTTGGTTGATGAACTCGCCATAGCTATGGCCGCCCGCCTTTTGCGGTCCTATGGAGCCTGATGTTGGGTGAGGTCGGTTAACGCTCTCGATAAAGCATTCTTAACCCATACATTTAAACTCATTCCTTTTTTACGGGCTTCAATGGTGATGTTTTTATGTAGTTCAGGTTCAACGCGTATGACAAATTTTCCAGAGTATGGCTTTTCTGCTTCCTCGCCGCGTTCAGCACAAAAATCGAGATAATCATCAACTGAATCCAGAAATGCTTGTTTAAGCTCTTTTACTGTCTCACCTTCAAACGTGATAACATCTCGCAGATTGATAACCTCGCCATGAAAAATATTGTCATCATCATCGAATTCAACTTTTGCAAAATATCCTTTATATTCCATCATGGTGTCACCCCCGATTCTATCAAGAACCTTCTAACAGATTTGACAGACGCCTTATTGGTGATCCGTTGGGGATGTGGTCTGTGAAAAACAGCACGAACATCATTCAAGGCAACCCGAACTCGCGATCCCTGACCTTCTGAAATTTCAGCGCCAAGAGCTGTTAGTAAGCGTTCGATATCATTCCATGGGATATCCGAACGTTCAGGTTTTTCAAATATTTTCAATAAGGTCTGTCGTTGTTTCTTGTTCATGATGAAATAGTATCAAATTTTAGTATCTTGTCAACAAGGAAGGCATCATGAGGCACCCAACGCTGCAAATAACCGGAAATGGTCGAGTAGGCCAAAGGAACCGCCCCTTTGGCCTCTCACAGAACCGTACGTGAAACTCTCGCTTCATACGGCTCTTCCTGTCCAACTTTTCATCACCCCTTCGATGCCGCCCAGTGGGGAAACCAGCTCGGATTCATTCTCCGCGCTCGGTTTACCCGTCGAGCCGCTTGCATCAGGGTCTTCAACGACTTGTACTTCGCCTTGGCCCAACGACTCAGGCGCTTGTCGAAGTGAAACAGCACGTTTCGGGTGATATTTTTGCCAAACAGACCATAGTAGTCCATCCAGCCCTTCAGCCGGTTTTGGCAATATCCCCGTATATCTGTCAGGTCCTTTTGACGCCAATACTTCCATGGCCAGCTGTTGATTTCCTGCCGAATTCGTTTCGCCGATTTCTGGCTGACGGCGGCAAGAAAATATAGACCCTGCTGGCCCCGTCTTGTCATTATCCAACGTGGCCTGAATGTGTAGCCGAGAAAGTCGAAGGATACCGTTTCATAGTGGCCTTTGTTCCGACCGCCTTTACAGTATGCAATCTTTGTCTTGGCGGGGTGAAGCGACAGGCCGCATTGATTGAACCGGTCATTGGGAAGCGCCTTCAGATCTTTAGCTTCGCGCTCACTAACACAATGACAGACAATATCATCGGCATACCGTTCGAACTGAATACCTTACCAGTTCTTTTCCACCCACACATCAAATACATAGTGCTGAAACAAGTTTGCCAAAAGTGGGCTGATGACGCCCCGAACGCAAAAGGTAACTTTGAACCTCAGATTGCATTTTTGGCCCCCCGGGCTTGTTAGATGGCAATAAAGGAACAGAATGCTTGATCCTGATATTCTTATCATCCACCAGGATTTCCTTAACCACCAGACGAAGCACCCTTTGCCGCTCAAGTATGTCCATCGTCTCGGCAGATTTGCACAACTTGCGTAAAAAAGACTCTAGTTTGTTCGCCAATCGCAAAACCGATTGTTGATTTGCCACAGCGTATTCAAGGCCTGCAAGCTCTGCCTGCAGCGTCTTATGCCGATTTCTTAATTGTGGCATTCTATCACGTAATTCATCCATCTGCAAAAGATCGCTCTGGTATGCATCCAACAGCTTCTTAATACTATTTTCAACTCGTAATAACTCCTTTAAAATTACTTCTCTTCTTTGCTTCTCAGAGTTACTCTCCTGGATCATTTCAATTCGTCGACGAATCTCGCTGCGCACCAACTCAGGATCGCTAAGCAACACAACAATCTGCTTCCAAACAAGTTCATCCAAATAGTCCTGCCGGATAGGACGACTTTGGCAGACTGGCCCGCTGCTAAAACGATAATTATCTGAACCCAAGCAACGATAATAATAAAGCTTTCTTTTACTTGTGCGTGTCGATGTGCGGTAATACGCATACCCACAATTATTGCAGACCAACATGCCTTGCAATAAAGTTGGTTCGATCGTACGCCGAGGTGAATGCCGCTTATTGGATTGTAACCGCTCTTGAGCTAACGCAAACAGATCTTCGCTGATCAATGCAGGAACAGGTATCTGTAACCATTGCTCCTGTGGGCACTCTTTATGAGCGCTGTCGCGCGGTGAAAATCCGCCGCGCTTTCGCAAAGGACGTGTGATTTTTTTTCTTTCCACTGACCGTGTTTTGCCAAAACAAGCCATGCCTTTGTAAGCCGGATTGCGTAGCATCGCCCATACAGTCGATCGTTCCCATAATGATATTCGTTTACGCGTTGGTATCTGATGGTCGTTGAGCCACCGGGCGATTGCATTAATGCTAAGATTATCTTCTGTGTATAGTTTGTAGACGGTTCTAACCACCTCGGCTTCTTCTTCAATAACCTGATAGTATGCCGCACGAATTTCCGTCTTTTTAATATAGCGATAACCGTATGGCGCTCCTGAAAGGACATTAACTGATCCGGACCTGGCTCGAAAACGCTTACCCCGTCGGGTTCGCTCCGCAATTTGGGCACGCTCATATTCGGCAATCATTCCTTGAAATTGCACCAATAATTGTTCTTCCGGCGTTGAAGCCTTTGGGGACTTGATAAAGATGACTTCGACACCTTGGCGTGAAAATTCTTCAACCAACAAAACCTGATAGGCATACTTGCGGCTTAACCGATCGGGTGAGTAGACAAGGATTGCTTCAAGCGTGCCTTCACAAGCCAAATCACGCAAACGCTCCAGAGCAGGACGTACTACTGTGGCGCCGCTGTAACCTTCATCTTGAAACACCCATTGTTCAGGAACCATCAATGCTTGGCTGTGGGCAAACTCGCTTAACGCAGCAATCTGGCTATCGATGGTATGCTCTTGCTTCTGGCGGTCAGACGACACTCGCGCGTATATTGCGGCCATCGTCATTGGCGCTGTCCTTTTCGGTTTTTTTTAATCTGTCTTTGCCAGTAGCCCATTTGCAGTCAGGCACTAAAAGCTCATAGACCAAAGTGAGCTTTTTGGCCGATAGGCGATCAAAACAATATTCAAGCTGGATCTGTTTTGATTTTCCCCTGCTTTTTGCCACGCTGAAGGCCTTTGTGCAAAAATGTTTCCAGGGCCTGTGTAACAATCTCTCCCAAGGTCAGTCCCGATTGTTCTGAATATTGTCGCAGCCTCTGAATTAGGTTGGGAGCCAGCTTGATGGTGAACGCAACTTTTAATTCGGGTATCGGGATAGGGGTACCAATTTTTTGAGCTTCTTGAACATATCGATATGCTTGGCGCTTGGAGATACAATATTGAGCTTCCATGGCACTGACAGCTTGCGCGATAGTGTCGCACTCTTTGAGAAGAGCGTGGGCCGCATTGATTCGCCGTGCTCGTTCGCTGTTTGAGGATTTGACCATGCGTCATATAAATATTACCTCAAATGACATATGTCAATATTTTTTATGACCTCGGTTGTGTTTGACAATCCGGATAAACTCAAAGTTGCCTTTTGCGTTCATGGCGTCATGACACCCCCCTGAGGCGTTCCTTTTCGTTTCTCTTGCAGCCGACCATCTTCCTTAATGGGGCTAACGCTGCACGTTACCGGCGCGCGGCGATCTTCCGCGCGTCCGTGTACACGCGCTTGTTCTGCTCAACTATTCATAATGGGTCCACATACGGATAACTTTTACTACTTTTCCATTCGCTATAACTTCATAAACCAACCGGTGCTGAATATTTATACGACGGGAATAGGCGCCGGCTAAATCTCCGATAAGCTTTTCGTAGAAAGGTGGCGTTTGATAAGGATTGTCTCGTAGGATTTCGATCAGTTGCTCAGCCTTTGATTTTAGACCGGAGGCAGACAATTTTTCAGCGTCTTTTTGAGCTTGTTTTGTAAATACAACCTTGTAATTTACCAATCGAGTTCCTCTTTGCATTCCTCAATAGGCGTTGATAGGCCGTCGCGAATAGACTCACGCATACCCGGGGTATTTAAAAGATACATAGTTTCCTGGATTGAACGCCAGTCGTCCTCAGACAAGAGAATAGCATTTCCTTTTTTGCTTGTAATAACAATTGGTTCGTGGGTTGTAGCTGCTTGGTCGATAAGACGATATAGTTTCGATCGTGCCTCGGTTGCTGATAAAGTTGGCATAAATCACCTCAGTGTTTTTATAAAACGTACGGCAATACGTACGGCAAGTCAAGATAAATTTGGCAGAACAAGGATTAGCGAGAAATAATTCTCGATAGACCACCGGGCCCCTTGCCCGGTCCAATAATGAGTTTTTATGCTTACACCAATTTACAGCATGATACCATTGATCATGAAATCGACAAACCAAGAATTTTTTCCCGGTTTTCCGGCCATTGTCCGTTATACGACCCATGAAATTGATATGTAGTTGATATCATTATTTATAATATTCGCTGTCTTGGTCGTCATGGGTTCTATCCGTCATTTTTAAGGCTCGCTTAAAAATCACCCCAAAATCCACACTAAAGGGTGATGCATAATCCGCATCGGTCTGAGACTATATTCCCATATTCCTTTTACCTCTTTAAAGTTTGACTCAGGAGACAATTGTCACATGGGCAGGATTAAAATTATTCATATGGTCTGGATCTGTTGCCTGGCCGCCGTGGTCACCATGTCTCGAAATAACGGAAAAGAGATACCCGGCTTTTTGGGGATTGCGGAGACGCGTGAAATCGTTGTCAATGCTGAAAAAGCCGTTGAAATAAAAGAGATTCACGTGGTGCCGGGGCAGTCGATCGGTACAGGGCAGCTTCTTTTAAAACTTGACCGGCCGGAGCTGACCCTTAGGATCAACGAGATTTCGCATCAGCTTGAGGAACTAAAGGTTCAGCAGCGCTTGAATACGGTTGATATTCGGGTCCGAATTAATCAGCTTAATGCCCAAAGAGCATCGACGGTCAATGATATTGAGTACAAAATCGCCCAGTTAAATAACAAAAGGCAAATCAATCATGGGCTGACCGTAAATTTGAAGAGTATCCGAGAAGCGCCTGACCAGGGTGACCCTGGAGTCAAAATGGGGCTTAAAAGTCCAATCCAGGTCCAGATCGAGGGCCTTGAAAAGGAGCTTGAACTCGGAACCCACCTTATCGATATCAAGTTAAATGCGCTGAAAGAAGCAATGCATTCATCTAAAACCGCGATCTCCATTCAAGTCGAAGGCATGGAAAAAGAACTGAGTCTTTTGACCAGCGAAAAGGAAAAATTATTAAAATACTCCCCTATAAATTAGAGTGGCCTCGATAACTGATGGAAACAGAGTCAAGATAGATGATGGATTGTAATTGAAGATAAAAGGATGTGCTACGCACGATCTTATTTGATGGGTTTTTTAAGGCATGGGCAGGAAGGCTTGAA
>JABDRH010000562.1 GCA_013041835.1 Desulfatitalea sp.
GCGTCGCAGGGATTCACCGGAAAGGACCGCTTCGTCGAGCCTGGCCCATGAAGTCGAAAGAAAGTGGTGATGCATGATGATATGGCCGATGTAAGCATCGCTGGATTTGGCTAAAAAGCGTCGTGCCCCCTCCGCGGCCGCATACCGATCTCCGTTTTTATGAACCAGGCCCATGGCGCCAAGCGCATTGAGCAGCGTTGCCAGGCTGCGTTCTTGCGTGCCGATGCGCGCGGCTGCCTGGGAAGCTGTCTGCGGTCCTTCAGCCAAAAGACTGAATAGATCGAGTTTCACACCCGCGTGCAATGCAAAGGCCTGCCAATAGCTGCCGGAAAGTTGTAGCAGGTTGCCGGGATGCCATTGCTGTTCCGTCATGACCGTCTCCTTAATGTAGCAAACATGGGAAAAGAGAGTCTTGCGCCGGCTGACACAAGCGCAATTGTGGATTGCGAAAGCGGCAATTCAGCCGTATATTGCCCAATCGATTCGTATTTACATACAAGTATGAGGCAAATGCAACCATGAAGAGGCAAGATCAATCGATGACCGGTTATGTCAAAACTGAAAATATGATTCTCATCGTCATGGCCGCCCTGACCCTGGGTTTTTTAGGCGGTGTGATATTCAGCGCCTTTCGCGCCGGCGGCATGACGTCTGAATTCGGGGCCGGAAACACCGCTGATCCGTCTAAGGCCCAAAATCAGGCGGCCATAGAAGCATTGGAACAGGCCACACGATCCAATCCAACGGATGTATCGGCCTGGACCCGTCTGGGCCACTTGTATTTTGATACGGGTCAGCCGGCAAAGGCCATCACGGCTTACGAAACGTCACTGTCATTGGATGGTAATCGGCCCGACGTGTGGACCGATTTGGGCGTCATGTTCCGTCGCGACGGCCAACCCCAAAAGGCGCTGGACGCTTTTGACCGCGCCTTGGCCATTGATCCGGAACATGTCATCGCCCTGTACAACAAGGGCATCGTGCTGATGCACGATCTGAACGAGCCCCGGCGCGCCCTGGCTGCCTGGGAGACCCTTTTGGAAATCAAACCCGATGCGGCGGCACCCACCGGCGAGCCGCTGCGCGATATCGTCCAACAGCTTAAAAAAGAATCCCACCCGAATGAGAATTGAAGGAAGATCCAATGGCAACGATCAACCACAAACGCACCCTTCACCATGGCCGGGTTTTTGAATTCACTGTAGAGAACGTCCATCTGGACAATGACGTCACCATCGACCTGGAGATCATCCGGCATCCCGGCGCCTCCGCCGTGGTGCCGATCACCGAAGAAGGGGCGGTGATCCTCATCAAACAGTATCGCCACGCGGTGGCGAACTATATCTGGGAGATACCGGCCGGCACCTTTGACGGCAAGGAAGATCCATTGGCGTGCGCCCGCCGGGAGTTGATCGAGGAAACCGGCTTTGCGGCGCGGAGGTGGCAGCGTCTGGGCGCGGTGACACCGGTTCCGGGATACTCGGACGAACGCATCCACCTGTTTATGGCCCGGGATTTGACGCCCGCCAAGCAACGCCTGGACCACGACGAAATTCTACAGGTCCACACCATCGCCTTCGACCAGGTGATGGAGATGATTTTCGACGGGCAAATCGAGGATGCCAAGACCATTGCCGGCATCCTTTTGGCGATGAAACGACGCGACTCGTAAACAGGCGCACTTCAGCGATCAGGGGGAGACAAACATCTCCTTGATCTCCCGGTCTAACTGTTCATTGCCGTTGTTGGCCTGGAATGCCTGCCATTTGGCGCTGTCCTGCTGATAGCTGTGCACCACCTGACGCCGCACGGAGGCTTGCACATCGGCCTTGTCCAGCACCATGAGCACGTATACATCGGAACTGGGAGATATCCACAGGTCCTTTTGCCGGGAGCCCGACAAGGTTTCGTCGGTCACCAGCTTGGATACTTGCTTGGAAAAGGCGTCCAGGGTTTGGTCCCCGCCGATACCGATTTGCTGGCTGAAGCTGTTGACCAGCCCCTTGACCTTTACCGCCACCTGGCGCGCCAGCTCTCCACGGCCGTGACTCATGGCCTCGGTGCGGGCGAACTGCATGCCGCCTTTGCCGATATGGGCCGATCCCACGGCTGCGAAAGCCTCATCGGGACTACCGGACAGGACCCACTCGGGGGCATTCTCAAATTCCTTTTCCATGGCCTCATTGGCCACTTGCTTGACGTTTCGACCGCAACCGGCCAGGCCGATGACAACAACCGTCACGGCGATGAACAAAACGGGCACCATCTTTTTCATAAGTCCTCCTTGGTAAGCTTGCGTACTGATTTTGGAAAAACCCATGATGGCCGCATCCCAGGAAGCAACGGGCCATACGTTTTACCGGTTACCGGCTGTCTCCCGTCACGCCGATATTTCCCAAGACATCGAACAGTTTCTGGGCGACCTGATCGGCCAGTTGATCGATGGCCATGCGCGCGGCTTCATTTTCATCCATGTGACCCTTGCGCACAGTGTCGCTTAAGGCGGCGATCTCGGCCTGGGTATCCATATCGATGACAGCCAGTTCGGCCAGGGCGCGAATGAACAAAACGTTGCGATTTTCCAGCGCCAGAGGCTGGGTCGAAACTTTGCCGGTGATCAATCCGGCGGCCTCGGATGGCCGATGGGCCAATTGAAATCCCCGGGCTGTGACCAGCGCGCCCATGCGATGGGCAAAGGCGTCTGCCGCTTCGCCTTCGATTTGCACAAACAGCGTCGCGTTGTTTTGCAGTTCGGCGCGCTCGGAAAAAATAGGCGCAAGATCGGTTTCAAAGGTCATGGCGGGGCGCCCGACCACCGAGAGCCGGCTCTGCAGCAAAGCCATTTGGGCGATCAGCTCGGCCAGTTGATTCAGGGCAGCCAGCCGCGACAGACGCCCCTGAATGGTATCCAGGGCCTGCAGGCCGGCATCCATCCGGGCGCGCGTGCGCTCCAGGGCGCCGCCCCAACGATCGGCGGCCTGAAAACGATCCAGCACGGCCAGGGCACGAAAACCGCCCGAGCGTTCATCCGGACGCACCCAGCCGATCTGCGCCCCTTCCAGGCGCACGTCGGATAGAATCTCCACGTGTTGATCCACCTGGCGTTGAAATTGTTCGCCTGCCTCGTCAGTTGTGTAGGCATGAGCGCTGGACTGAATTTCGGAGCGCACCCGGGATTGAAATACGGCCGCCAACTCGGCCATGGCGGCCCGTTTGGCCGCGCCTTCCGAATCGCCCACCGCTTCAGCAGTGAGATACCGCTGCGCAGTATAGGTCTGCGCCTCGGATTCGTCGCTTTTGGGTGGACTTCCGGCACATGCGAACAGCAGCAACATGACCGGCAACAAAAACATTGAAGGTTTCATAGGTGCTCTCCAAGGTTATGGGTTGATGGCCGTAAAATGAAAATAGAATAAAGACGTTTTTTAAACCAAATGGGTCTACATGAAATTCATCAGGGTTGCACCGGTCCGTAGCGCGTGTCAAGGAGCACAAATCGTGTTTCGCCGGGGTTGAGCGTCACGTTGCCCAAATTATAGGTCTGGTTCTGGCACATTTCCACTTGCACCTCGTAACTGCCAGGTTCGGCCATGATTCTGGCGGTCAGAATCTGACCGGGCAATGTACGCCAACAGCGCAAATCGGCTTTTTCCAGCACCATGGCGTTGAAAATGTTCAGCAGCGTGGCGACCGCCTGTTTTTGCTCCTTGGTTTCACTTGAATTGGCGATGCCGTGAATGGCCACCTGTTTGGCCGTCGCCCTGGCCAGCGCCTTGGCAACGATGCGGCCCTTCTTGTCCTCGAGGCTCTTGCGCGCGATTTCGTTGATGTCGGCGGCCAGCGCCATGGGCGCCGCGGCAGCGCCTTGGTCGTTTGAAAGGTGAAAGGTCGCCTGGCTGCACGGCACCGTACCGGTAATGATTTTCGGAAAAGCAATCGTCACCGGTCCGTATTTGATACTGACGATCGCCGTGTCCTGAATCTTGTAAGGTCCCTCGCCATTGAAAACAAGCACGACCACCTTGCCCAGCCCATCTTCGTCCATGGCGGGCGCAAAGCGCGAAACAACCTGTTCGGGCAACACGAGGCGGGCCTCTTCCATGCGGCCCACCCGCTGGGCCATGCGCAACAGGTCCTCGGCCAAGGCCTCGGGCATCGGCGTGTGGTAGCGCTGCCACTCGTTGGCATAGATACCGGCCGCCAGATAATAGTCGATGAACGCGTCGTCCGTACCCCCTTCCGCTTCGCGCAGCATGCCGCTTAGATAGCGGCCAAAGGCATCTTTTTTGTAGACGGTGTTCTCCGCATAGGTTCGATCATACATCTCCAGCAGGGAGTCCAGACGCCGCACCTCCACCAGCGCCTCGTCCAACTGCTCGGCTATCATATAGCCGATGGCCGATACCACATGAATCATGACGCGCTCATAATCCTCACCGCCGTAAGGCATGACGTAGTCGTTGGTCACCATGGAAGCGGCATTACGGCTGATGCTCTCGGTCCACAGCGCCTGGGCCAGTTCCTCGGCCTCATGAAGCCGCTGTTGGGCGGTGTCGAACGCTCCGCACTGCAGGGACACCATGGCCGAATCGAGCAAATACAGCAACCGGGCATTGCTGCCGTATTCGCTCCCCCCCCGGGCCATGATGTCGGCGGCCTGATCGCAATCGCCGGACTTTAAATACACGCCGACTTTCGGATAGAGACTACGTCCGGCACACCCTGAAAACAGCATGGCCGCAAAAGCCAATACGATCAGGTAGCGCCGTCGCCATGCCAAGCGCAGGAAAACCATGACGTATCCTGAATATGGTATCAAAGGCGTCGTGAAACGAGGTAAAGGGTATCAGAGACCGAAGCGGCTCTGCTTGACCAGTTTTTTGATCTTCTTGTCACCGATCCATACCTTGCGGTTGCTCTCGATATCGATCAATTCCAGGTTAACCTGGTAGTAGCGGACCTCCTTGCCCTCGACACGGTCCGTGATGGTATTGATGGCGCCTTTCAACATATAGTCAGCGC
>JABDRH010000563.1 GCA_013041835.1 Desulfatitalea sp.
GGGATAAAAAGAGTTGCGCCAGTAATCACACGCAGCGTCTTCCAATAGGGGGCGTTCATTGGTTTCAAGCTCAAGATCAAACAGGCTGCCGCTGTCAAAGGCATGCTGGCCAAGCATGCGCCGGCACCAGGAGTGAATGGTGTAGATGGCCGATTCGTCCATCCATTGGGCCGCCTGTTCCAACTGCCCGGCCTTGGCGGGCCACTGATGCTCCGGAAACTCGCCGCGCAGGGCAAGCAGGTAATCGTCCCCGCCACCTTGTCTGCGGAAATAGGCGGCCGCTTCGGTCAGCCGGGATCGGATCCGGTCGCGCAGCTCTTTTGTCGCTGCATTGGTAAAGGTCACGACCAAAATCTCCGGTGGTGTCAGCGGCCGGGCAAATCCGTTTTCGCCGCCATGCCCGATCACCAGCCGCAAATACAGGGCCGCAATCGTATAGGTTTTACCAGTGCCGGCACTGGCTTCGATTAATCGGTGGCCATGCAGTGGAAAGGTCAGCACATTGAGTTGGTGGGCCATGCTTATTGCTCCTGCACATAGGATTGGACCATGGGCGCATAGAGTGCTTGGGCTAATGTCGTAAAACGGTTGTCTTCGGCTTGCCAGAGGGTTTCAAAATCCGGGAAGATGCGTTGCAGGTAAAGACTGTATCCCAGCTCGCCGAATGCGTTATAGCCATTGCCTTGATAGGCGTTGCGGGCGGCATTGAGGGCTTTTTCCGGATCGATACCCGGGTCGGCGTGCAGGACCCGCAGATAGGCCAGTGCGGTTTTGGCCGTCACGGGAAGGGGTTGTCGTAGACCGAACCACCAATGCGCAATGATGGTGTCGATCCATTTGCGCGCAGGATCGCGGCCCAGCGGCGGCAGCTTGATCAACCCATCGGGTGCTACCAGGAAGCTGGTCAGATCAAGCCCCTGGGCGCATCCGGCCAGATGGCATACCCAGGCGCTGATCAGGCTGTTTATTCGAACAAATCGTCTTCCTTTGTCTAAGATCGTAACAGGATAAAATTCCCATCGCCCATAGCTTTCAGAAGTCGAAGCGGCGGCGGCCCGGTCGGTCCGGTGCAGATTGACCAGCCAGTCCTGCACGGCGTCGCAGCCGCAATGGTTCAGTTCAACGGCCAAATCAATCTCTACCGGTTTAACCTTTTCCGGGAATTGCGCACACAGGCGAAGATGATAGGCCAACAGTTGCTCAACGGGTCCGGCCAGTTGGGCGGCGGCCCTTTCTCCGAAGCCGTGCATTGGCAATTCGCCGGTCAGACGCATGTGCCTGACCGCCTGTTCAACGGCTGCTGAACTGTCACTTGCAACGGCGGCCAAGCCGGCCTCCAGCAGTTGGACACCGAGGCCGAAAGGGGCCAAGCGGTCCAGGGCAAATGGTTCCTGATCCTGGGTCGTGACCTGGATATCCTCGAAATAGACATTCAAGCGCTGGTTGAAAAAGGTTTGGACCGGATTTTTTAAAAAACGGATGAGCTGGGTCAACGTCAACCGGGATTCGAACGGTGGCGGGTCCAGAGGCCGGATCGCCGCGGGTTCTTTTCCGGGATCAAAAATCCGGCGCCATTCATGGGCATAAGTAAAAATGTCCGACGCCCTTGTGGGTTGAAAATAGGTTTTGCTGAATGGCTGCAAGGGGTGCTGACATGTCAACTGAACCAGCAACCGATCCCCATCCTTTGGGTCCGGCGAATCCGCGCCGGCCGCTGTCCATCCGGCCGCCACATAGTCCCGCAGTTGGCTTACCAGCACCGAAGGCACGCAGGGGCTGTTGTCGCGCACACTTTTGCCAATGTAGCTGATGTAGAATTTTTCCCGGGCGGATAGAAGGGCTTCGAGAAACAGGTAGCGGTCATCTTCGCGTCGGGAGCGGTCTCCGGGGCGGTAGTGTCCTGGCACAGCCATTAGATCGAAATCCGGCGCCGGACGGCTGCGCGGGTACTCCCCGTCATTCATTCCCATCAGGCAAACTACTTTAAAGGGTATGGCCCGCATGGGCATCAGGGTGCCGAAATTGACCCTGCCGGCCAAAAAACGCTGGGAAATGCTGACATCGGTAAGCGCGGTCAAAATCGCGTCGCGCACCATGGGCAGCGTCAATTGATCCTCAAGCCCCGCATCCGTGCAGGCATTCAGCCATTGGTCCAGCACTTGTTCAAGGCGTCTTTGGGTAAGCCGGTCCCGGCTGTCGGTGGGATCGAAAAAAGCTTTGGACAGGCTCAATATGCGACGGCACCATTCATCGGCCGTGGCCGGATGCAGCAGAAGTCGCCAGAACTTGTCGATCTGCTCCATTATGGCGGCAAGCTGGCCGACCAGTACAGCTTCCAATCCACTGATTTCATCATAAGGGGCGATCTGCCGCCACGGAGCGCTTGTGCCCACCGCGTACCCCAACAGCATGCGGCGCAGTCCGAACAGCCAGGTGTTTTGCGTCAGCCCGGAAGGCAGGTCAAAGTCCTGGCGATGGGCACTGCTAAGCCCCCAGCGAATACCGGCCCCTTCGATCCAATTGTGCAGTTTGGGCAAATCCGCCTCCGCCAGTCCAAAGCGTTGCCGGAAGGCGGGAACCTGCAAAAGATCCATAATGTCACCGACGGTGATACGCAGATCCGGCAGATGGAGCAATTTTTCAAGAGCGGCCAACACCGAGGCACTGGCGCGCTCTGGGTAGTCTGCGATGGAAAAGGGGATGTATCGCTCATCTTCAGGCTTAAGGTTGCCGAATACAGCCTCGATATGGGGGGCATAGGCACGGACATCCGGGGTCATAACGATGATATCGCGCGGTTTCAGATCAGGAAGCTGTTCAAACATGGCGATCAACTGGTCCTTCAAAATTTCAACTTCACGCTGGCGAGTGTGGGCCAGTTGAAAGCTGATGGACCTGTCGTCCGGAGCGACCGGTAGTTTTTCCCGGTCTGTCGCCGGCAACGGATGCAGGTCCAGGATCGCTTGTTGCACCTGCTGCAGCAAACGGCCCGCCTGACCCGGTGGTACAAAATCCTGGAACAGATCAATCTCGGCAAAGTTTTGGCGGTAGGCGGCGGGCCGGTCATACCCATAGAGCAGACCGATAAAGTCGCGTCCCTGCTTACCCCAGGCCGCCAGTAACGGATTGACATGCAGGTGCAAAAGTTCGGGATCCAAATCCGGCGGCATTTTGGCTTTGCGGCGATGGCGGGCATGCGCGATGCGCAACAGCTCCCGGTCCTCGATAATATCCGCCCAATAATGGCGACAGGGATTGTGGACAAACATCAACACCTGACAGCAGCGCGACAGGGCCTGCAGCGCATCCAGTATCTGTTTGGGCATGGAGCAGATTCCGAAGACAACGATGCGCCGCGGTAGAGCGGCGGGGCGTTTCGGTAAAGCGGCCAGTGTATGCAAAAAGCGATGATGCAACTCGGCACGGCTGGTTCCGCGTTGCACCTGGGGGACATCAGCCTGAATTCGGCGCCAGAGCTCAGCCTGCCACGCCTGGCCGTCCGGCAATGGGTCTATCGCCCCCATGGCAGTGCGCAGCTGATCTTGCCCCGCCGCCCAGTCCTGCAGCCAGTCGGCACGGTACACCTGATACTGATCGAACAGGCCGGCCAAATAGCAGGCGAGCTGATAGCGTTTGCGAAGATCATCATCGTCGGCCAGAAATTGCTTTAACCGTGCAAAACAGTCATCTTCCAGCAGACGCGGCAGCAGCTTGAGCATTCGCCAGGTTAACCGTTCCTTGTCATAGGCCGATTCGTAAGGGGTTTGCGCTTCACCCAGAACGGTGCGGTAGGCACGCCACAAAAAGCGGGCCGGAAGCTGAAAGTCGATAGCGGCGCTGATGCCACAACCCTCATCGGCGGCCATCGCCAGTTTGAGCCATTGGGCCATGCCGTTGCTCTGAACAAGGAAGATTTCATTTTCCAGCGGCTTGAGCGGATGGCTGCAAATCCATCGCACAACCACTTGCCGCAGGTCTTCCAGGTGGTTTGAATGGATGATCGAAAGACCTGTCGCAAGCTTCGGCTTACCATTTGCCGCCTCAATATTCATCAGCGTCTCCTGCTATCCGAATCTTTATATAAATTTCAGTTTTTTATTTTGACATTGCATGATGGGACTGGCAGTGGTCAACCCCTTCGCTCACTTTGTGCTAAATAACTATCTGCGGGATGGCCGACTGGTGCTTGCGGGCCTGAATGGGCCCGCGCGCGTCGTGCGGGACGAACAGAACACACCTCACGATCTATCTATTCGTTAGATCGCAGCGCCTCAATACATTTGTCCAACGCTTCATTCCAACGAATATCCGTTGTTTTCACTTTCGCTATCGATTCCGGTTTCGTAACCACTCGGAGAATGGTCGGGAATGCTGTGCATTGCACGGTTTTTATATCCGATAAAATACGGAATTGCGATTGCCGCCAGTATTCCGATAAAGGCGACCACAATAAGAACTGCCGCACCGCCGGCATTGCCCATCGTTCTCGGGATAAACATGGCAAAAAACCAGGCAAGAGGGTGCCTTCTCGGAAACTGCGTATTCTTCTTTTCAACTCTCGATGATATATGGCTCATACGCTTGACCAGCCAGGGATAGCCGGAAACCAGTTCATGAAATGACATCCAGAACCCTCCGGCAGCGTCTGCCTGAGAAGTATAGTTCTCAATTTTCAGGGTTCTCCAACGTTTGCTTCCCGCAGACAGAACCGACAGTCCGGTCAGGGCATCCCGATGATCGTCACAGCAGGCAAAACCATAATTGTCACAGGTATACTCACGCGCCCTGCTGTAAGCCGCACCGATAATCGGCAAGACGGCGGCGGGAAAAAGGACCGGCCCCCATATCAGATGCTTTCTGTGTATATGGCCGAGTTCGTGACCGATATAAAAATTCAGCGCACCGGGTTGATCTTCCAATGCGTCAACCATATCCGACAGCAGCACGACATAGTCACGTTTCAGAAATCGCATTGCAAAAGCATTGAAAACCCCGTCTCCGTGGAGAATATAGATTTCGGGAATCTTATCCATTTCGAGCTTCTTGCAACATGAGAGCAGTCTTTCATGGATATCCGGAAACTGTTCCGGGGTTATTCTGACTGCCGTTCCTTTAAGATAGGAAATGACTGCTGACTGAGCGAACAGGTAAAAGATATAAATGAAAAGAACATAAATGAATATCGTTCCGAATGTGCCCACGACAAATGCTGCCCATACAAGCAATGAAAATGTTAACATGATGACAAATAAAGGTTTTTCATTCTTATACAACAGATCCATTTTATACCTCTCAGGGTTCAGGCT
>JABDRH010000361.1 GCA_013041835.1 Desulfatitalea sp.
GCGATGTAATTCCCGGCCTGACCACATCGATGATGGATCAGCTCGCCAGCTTTGGACTTCTACGACAGGCTGATTCGGCCAGGTATGTCACATGCTTGGACTGCAATGGGCAGCATGTCGAAGAGGTGATCCCCATGAAAAGTCCGGAGGGCACCACTCGATTTTACATCATGTGCCCCGAAAACGGGCGGCTCGAAATTAATCGTCAGCGCCTATTGCAGTATGCCATCGATTACGCACCGCTGCCACAGGCCGTTGCAGCTTCATTTTCAACACGAAAATCCCTCGAGGAAATTCTCCCCGGTCGCTTATGGGATCTGGGTCGTGTTGCCCTCGCTGGAAAGTCTCGGATGTTGTGGATGGCACGGGGGCTTGCGTGGGCCGACGCTCTGTCATTGAAAGATGCATTGCCCAAAGGGCGGTCGCCAGTACTCTTTTTTATTGGGCTGCCACCGTTGGCCGGTCTGGTGGATATTCCACCGGAATCCCTTATTGATCTCAAAACCATAGTTCACATCGAGAACAACAAGCTGATAGTTGATAAAGCTGCTGTCGAGTGTCAGCTCCGGCAAGGTGATGCAACGCAACCGGTCAGGAATAAGCAATCAAAAAAACGGGCACCCCGGGCTACGGCCATCGATGCAATCAAAAGGGAATTAAAAGAGCATCTGAGGGCAGCGCGGGATCATGCACATTCTACCCTAGACAATACCGGTGAGGCCGCCCTGCTTCCCCGACCAACACAAAAACAACTCGCTAACCAGCTCGATGTCCATGTCTCTTCCATCTCCCGTGCCATCAACGACACATCGGATAAAGAGATGGCAATTCTATGGGAGATCGCCAATGATCTTTCCCAAGTTATGAATTTCAAGGGGTGATTGCAGTTTTCATGATTTGCCGCAACTGCAACAGTCACCTTTAAAACCCGTAACCTTATTGATTTAGGATAGTTACGGTCCCGCCCAAAATTTTTATCATCATTTCGTGCAATTTCTCCAGAGGGCAAAGAGCCGTGCACAGGGCACGGCGTATTTGACCAACTCTTCTCAGGAGAAATGTTATGCAGGAAACCAGAAACGACTTCACCAAATCTTCCCTTTCACAACCAAATGCCCGGCTCGTTGAATTGATGCAACGCATCAACTTCGGCGCGATTGAAAAACTCATTTTCAAGAGAGGCGAATTGCTATTCGACCCACCGCCGCGCGTTATCCGAGAGATAAAATTCTGTGCCGAAAACGGCCCAAGGCCCGAAACCACCAAACAGGATTTTACGCTTAAGGCCCAGGTGCGCGACCTGTTCGCCCAGATCGAGACGTTGGGCGACGGAGTCATCCACTCACTTGAGGTAAAGCACGGTCTGCCCTTCAAAATGATTATCGAGGAGAATGCCGCCTGAAAACTGGGGTTGGCTCCCCAATTTTAATTCATTCACTTGTTTTTCGCTACCTGACAACTAACCGGCCACAAAGTGGAGGCGTTGTGGGTGCCGCTGACGCGGTGAACCTGCAACGCCTCTGTTCATTTGGTCGCTGTCTCTGTCGGCACCCACGCCCCTCGGCCACGAGGAGGTTCAAATGGGTTCTGACAATTGTTTTGAAACCGTCGACGATTATGCCGTTCGAATCATCAAACATAAAGCCAGACAACTGGTCGGCCGTTATGGCCTGACCTTTTTCGATCGCGAGGACCTGGAACAGGAGCTCATGATCGATCTGCTGCAGCGCATGCGTCACTTCAACCCGGCCAAGGCTAAGAAAACGACGTTCATAGCCCGAATCGTGGAACGGCACATCGCCACCATTCTTGAAGCCCGTCATGCTCAATGCCGGGATTGGCGCCTGTGTCGCGTGTCGCTCAACACACCATACGAAAACGAAAAGGGCGATACCTGGGAGCTGATCGATCGTGTGGACAATGAAGGTGTCCTGCGCCCTTGCCAACACGACACTCGGGAAATTGAAATCAACAACCTGCGAATGGACGTAAAGCGCGTGCTCGACACACTGCCGGAAGACCTTCGTGATCTGTGCGAACGGTTACGCGAAAGCAACATGGCCGAGATTGCGCGGGAGACGGGCGTTCCCCGAACCACCCTTTACGACAAACTGACCAGGATCCGGGAGGCCTTTCGTAAGGCCGGACTGGATGACTGCTTCTGATCTCCGACGAATTAGCACCGATCCCGGTAAGTAAGCATCGTGCAGAACAAAGCGACCGACCGGGGCCTCGGTCATTTGAACATTAAATCGAGAGGAATATTGCCATGACTCAAGAGACCTATAAGTACCGATTCGACCAGGAGACGGTCCAGGCCCAGGATATGGAAGACACCTTTATGCTGGCGCTGATGGCCGTAGAAAGCCTGCATAGCCGCTCACGGGTCCGCATGGAAGTGGGATTCGTCATCGACAAGCCCAACCGCACTTGCACCATCGACGCGGTCACCCCTGTCGGTCAGGAACTGGCCCGGATATTCACAGGCTTTGCAACCCGTGAATATGGCGAACGTGCGGTGCATATCGAGCGAATTGCTTCGTCCGGCTGCGCCTGTGCATCCAAGGTATCTATCAATACCACTCAAGCAGCATCCATGGAGACTACTGCTTGAATTATCCGGCCTGACATATGGTTGTAACCGGAGAGAAGAAAAAGAAACGAGGTGAAAACAATGGAAGCATTGATCAAGGAAGGTGCACAGCTGAAAGCACAGATCGACCAGCTATCGATACGGTTGCGCGAAATCAACAATACATTGGCACAAAAAGCTGAGTTCAAAGACGGCAAGAAGACTGCGCATCTATTTGCCCCAGGAATTAAGGCCACGATCCAATTAAGGGAAAACATCAAATGGGATCAAGCTCGTTTGCTGGAAGTAAAAAAGCATTTTGGACATTTCGATTCGGTGTTCAAGGCCGAATTCAAACCGCAGTCATCCAAAGAACTGACGGTGGCCATGGCCAAAAGCGCCGAATTCGAAAAGGCGATCGAATGGACGCGGACCATCACCCCCGGCGCACCCGGCGTGACCTATGAAACCATCGAACAGGGAGAATAAGCCCATGGTACTTAAACCCATCACCCAAGAGAGCGCTGACCGGATCTGCTGCCTGGTCATCGCCAAATACGGCCTGGGAAAGACTTCGCTGATCCGCACGGTTCTGGGCCAGCAGTTTGTAGACGGCCAGTGGCAGCAGGTAAGCCAGCCCGAGGAAAAGGCCTGTGTGCTTTCGGCCGAGTCCGGACTGCTATCGGTGCGGGACCTGCTCAAAGCCGGCATGATCGAAGGCTACGAGATCGGTTCCTTGGCCGACTTCAAAGCCGCTTATGAATTGCTGCTTACCACACCGGAGATGCAAGAACGTTACGGCTGGGTTTTCATCGATTCGTTGTCGGAGATCTCGGACCGTTGCGATCAGGCCATGAAAGAAAAGTATCCTGATGCATCCAAGAACTTCAAACGCTGGGATGACTATACCGATTCGATGATCACCACCGTCAAAGGCTTTCGGGATCTTAAGGCCTATAATGTCGTGTTCACCTGCCTCGAGACCATCGACAAAGACCAGGACAACCGCCGCTATGTGGCCCCGGCCGTGGCCGGCAATAAACTCAAAGAGCGACTGCCCTCATTTTTTGATGAAGTATTTTATCTGAAAATCGAACAGGACGATGCCGGCAAAGATCATCGGGTTTTTTACACCCAACCCGTCAACGAATATCCGGCCAAAGACCGCTCCGGGTGCCTGTCGCCCATCGAGGTGCCCAACCTATTAGCCATCAAAAATAAAATATTAACCGATTAGGAGACTGAAACCATGGCACAAGTCAATGCAAACCTGACCCATTATGAATCTGAAACCGGTTTCGACGTTCTGCCCCCCGGATGGTACCACGCCCGGGTCGTCGATTCCGAGATTAAGCAAGGCGACAAGGGGCCGTACATTAACTGGACCTACGAGATCGTGGGGCATCCCAACCGCGTCTGGGACATTATGAGTCTTGGAAACGAAGTCTCAATGAAGCGCCTCAAGGCCCTGGCTGTTTGCGCCGGACACCCCAATCCCAACTTCATCGCCGACACAGAAGAGCTTCACGGTAAGGAGCTCATGGTGCGGCTGAAAATCGAAAAAGACAAAAACGGCCAATATGAGGACAAGAACAAGGTCAGCGCATTCAAACCTCTTGGCACAGGAAAGGACAACCCGCCGGCCGCGGTCGCGGCGCAGTCGGCAACAGCTCAACCCCAAAAACCGGTCATGCCCTGGGAAAAGGCCTAAAGCACATGTCGTTTGCGCTAAGGCCTTATCAGAAGGATTGCCTCGATGCGATCATCGAGGCAATCCCGCTTCAGGAGCATATCCTGGTGCAGGCCGCCACCGGTGCCGGCAAGACGATCATCTTCTGCAAGCTGATCGAATCATTGCTCACCGAATGGCCGCACATCCGTATCGGCATCCTGGCCCACCGCCGGGAGCTGATCACTCAGGCCCAGGATAAGCTGCTGAAAGTCTGGCCCCAGGCTCCCATCGGTGTGGCGTGCGCCTCCACGGGCATGACCGTCGACACCGACAAACCGGTAGTGATCGGAAGCGTTCAGACCCTGATGGGCCGGCTTGAACACACGGCGCCGTTTGACATCGTCATCATTGACGAGTGTCATCGCATACCCCCGATCAACAAAAAGAGCCAGTACCAGAAATGGCTCGGCGCCATGAAACAGTACAACCCCAGGGTCCGCATCCTGGGTTTTACGGCCACTCCCTTTCGTCTGGGGCACGGGTATATCTACGGCGCGGTTAAAAGAGCCGATCACGACAACCTGTTCGAATCCCTCAGCTACCGCATCGGGATCAAAGAGCTGCAAGACCAAGGTTACCTTTGCGCCTACCGCGCCAAGGGAGCCAAGAATGTTTCTCAGGATCTGAAAAAAGTGAAGGTCGCCGGCGACTACAACACCGCCGACCTGGCCGAGGTGATGAGCCGCAGTGAGCATGTGGGTTCGGCGGTGCGCGCCATGGAAAAATACGCCGCCGACCGTAAGCGGATCGTGGTGTTCTGCGTGACCATCGCGCACGCCGAAAAGGTCATGCAGGCCTTTCGCAAAGCCGGCCACACCGCCGCATGCGTGCATTCAAAAATGGATCTGTCCCAACGCGACATGACCCTTGACCTGTTTGAAAAGGGGTTGGTGCGCATCGTCTGCAATGTTGGCGTGTTGACCGAGGGCTGGGACAGCCCAGCCGTAGATTGTGTCATCATGTGTCGGCCGACCAAATCGGCAGCCCTTTACGTGCAGATGTGCGGCCGGGGACTGCGCCCCCATCCGGGCAAAACCGACGTGCTGATACTGGATCTCTCCAGCAACTGCTCAGCCCACGGGGATCCGGACACACCCAACGTGCCGGTGCCAGGACGCAGCAGCGGCACTGGTGATCCGATCTTGAAAGTGTGTCCCAAGTGCTTCGAACTTACCGCTGTGGCAGCCAAGGTCTGCCGGGCTTGCGGATATGTGTGGCCCGTGGAGACGGTCGAACACCATGGCGAGGTGGAGATGAAAAGTGTCGCCTGGTCCCAGGCGCCCGCGCCGCTGGCCGTTGAGATCGTCAATGTTGACATCGAAGACTATACCTCCCGGGCGGGCAACAACATGTTGCGCGTGAAGTTGACCTGTCAAACCGGGGAAACCATCCAGCCTCTGTGGGTCAACGAGTTCCTCGATTTTGAAGGCAATGGCTCCAAGTGGGGCCGGCAGCGGGCGCGGCGGCTCTGGCAGCATCTTGTGGGCACCGATCCACCGCAAACCGTGGCCGAGGCCAGGAACCGGTACGGTGAGCTGCAGATGAGCCTGCCCGGCAGGATCGAAATCATAGAGAAAAACAAATGGTGGAACGTGCACCATTGGGGCGTCAAACCCTGGAACCTTAACGGAGAAGAAAATGGCCTTGATTCCAACTGCCATGGATAAGACTGCCACAAGGGTGGTCAACGACTTGTACGAAGCTGCGGAACGCTCCCGAAAGAACGACCGACACTACCTTGGCATGTCCGAGATCGGCACGCCCTGCGACCGGGCGCTGTGGTTTGGGTTTAGAGGCTTTACTCCCAATCCCATAGAAGGACGGGTGATCATGCTCTTTCGCTTCGGAGACCGCGTGGAAGAAGACCTGATCCAATGGTTCGAGGCAGCCGGCTATAAGGTCGATCAGCGCCAGCGCGTTTTTGAAGCCCATGGTGGGCATTTTCGCGGCCACTGGGACGGATGCATCCACGGCATAACCCAACAACCTCACGTGCTGGAATGCAAAAGCGCCAACAAGAAGAAATTCGAGATGTTCAAAGCCGCCGGCGTACGTAAAATACAGCCGCTCTATTACTGCCAGTGTCAGAGCTACATGGGCTATGCGGGCCTTGAACGCGCGCTGGTGGCCATCCAGTGCAAGGACAACTCGGAAATTTATCTTGAGCGCCTCTATTTTAACCGCAGTGATTTTGAATACCTGAACCAGCGCGCCAACCGGATCATCACGGCCAACACCTTACCGGGGCAGTCATTTGGAAAAGATTCCTTTGATTGCCAATGGTGCCGTTTCCGACTGCAGTGCTGGTATCCAAAGGAGGTCATCGTGTCCAACCAGGTTTGCGGCACATGTTATTACTTTAGCTTTAAAGGCCTTAAAAAATACTGCCGTCATCCAGACCATGCCTTTGTCATCCAGCAATGGGGGATCGGCTGTCCGGACTGGTACGACATGTTCAATAAGGACCCTCGTAAAACGAGGCCGGAACGGCTACCGCTCGAGCAATTAAATGAAGATCATTGACGCTGCACTCGAATATCTTGATCGCGGGTTTTCCGTTATCCCGGTCAAGCGGATTGACAAGCGCCCCTATATCAAATGGGAAGAGTTCCAGCATCGCTTGCCCACTGCAGATGAAATCGAACGCTGGTGGTCACGCTGGCCCGAGGCCAATGTGGCCATCATCTGCGGCGAGGTGTCCGGCATTTTTTGTGTGGACGCCGACGGTCCTGCCGGCATCCAATGGATGAACACCCACTTGCCCAAGACCGGCGTCTATTCGGTTACCAGCAAGGGGGTGCACGCTATTTACAAGGTCGGCGCAAACCAGGCCGTCCGCAATGCGGTTCGCCTGGCGCCCGAAGTGGACATCCGCGGCAATGGCGGCTATTTTGTGGCGCCGCCTTCCCAACATGCATGCGGTCATACCTATCGCTGGCAGTTCATCATGGATGGATGGGATGATCTGGCTGAATACCGACCGCCAGTCACAGGGGGCAACCTCAACCTTGATCTATCTGCCACCTCCCCGTCGCCAATCAATGCGCCGGTTGCGCAAGGGGCGCGCAACAGCACGCTTGCACAGCTGGCCGGCAAATGGATCGGGGCCGGTCTCGATGAGGCCGAGATCGAGGCTCTGGCGCGCAATTGGAATGAAAACAACGCTCCTCCTTTGGGGGAAAAAGAGCTGTTGCGAACACTGGCATCGATCCACAAGACTCATCTTCGCAACCATCCACCTATTGAGGTCAACACCTTACTACAACCGGAATGCAGCGGTCAGACCGACAATGAGATTCCCTGCGAAATATTACAGCCCGGCGGTGTTCTCCAGGGGCTCATTGATTATATCGAGGTCAATTCTACTGTATCGGTGCCGTTTTTCAGTTTGGCCGCGGCTGTGACTCTTTTGGGCAATGTCGCCGGCCAGAAGATACAAACCGAGACCGGATTGCGTACCAATATCTACTCCATCGCCTTGGGATATTCCGGTGCAGGAAAAAATGCGCCATTTTCAGGCCTTCCCCAACTACTGGCCAGGACCGGGGCCTCCTTGACATTGGGTCCCACGGAATTGACCTCGTCCACGGCCATTCTCAAGTGGCTCTCAATCGATTCACAGCGGGTAGCCCTGATGATGCTCGACGAAATCGGGCTGGTGCTAAAGGGCCTTAAAAACCCCAACTCAGCCGCCAGTGATATACCGCGTCTTTTGATCAAGCTGTTTTCATCCACCGACCGGCCCGAGATAAAAAGTTATGCCAGCGGCGATGCCATCAAAGTGCCGTGGCACCATCTGTCCTTTTACGGCGCATCTACACCCGAACGTTTCTGGGAATCTCTATCTCCAGGGGAGGTGGCCGACGGCTTTCTGGCCAGGGTTCTGATTTGGGAGAGCCGCCACGACGCCCCCATGCCGAAAGCCGTCATTTCGTTTCAGACCTCGCCGGCGCTTGAAAAGCAATTGAGCGATATTTTCAACATCCAGATCCAGCGCAATCCCAATCAAGGCAACTTGGAAGCAGCACCGATGCCTAAAATTATCCCCAGGACTCAAGAGGCCCAGGAACTGTTCTTCACCTGGGCCAAAAAATATCATGATCTGAAAAACACCCATAAAAGCGATACCGAAGGGATTTCTTCCATCTATGGCAGAGCTGCCGAACACGCCGCCAAGCTGGCGCTGGTGCACAGCCTGTCAATGCACGGCACCGGATTGAAACGTGTTGAACCCCCTTCGATCAAGTGGGCGTGTAAAACCCTCGACTATTTGATCGCCAACCTCGTAGGGCAGATCAAAGAAAATATCGCCGAAAATGACACCTCCAGATGGAAGCAACGCATCATCAAGGGCATCCGCAGCATCGTCCAAAAGAAAAAGGATGGGGCAACCCTGCGCGATATCCAACGTGGCCCCTGCCAGGGATTGTTGTCAAAGGAGATCAAAGCAATTTTGGATTCATTGATCATTGGCGAACAGCTGCTAGCAGTAGAAGAAAAAGATTCAAAAAACAGAATGACCGTCAAATACTTTGTGGCCAAAGATGTGTCATATGACACATCGGATGGAAGATAACGCAAATGTGAAGGAATTCAGGTGGGTTGAATGTGTCATATTCGTCATGTGTCATTTGATAAAAACCCAATGTGTCTGTCATGTCTTGGGGGGCTATAAAAGAGAAAAGGGAGAGATATATTCTCTTTCCTATCTATATGACTATGACAGTATATATCTTATTGTATTTTATATTATTGAAGTTATGTCAAAAATTAATTTTTAATGTGTCGTATTGGAGCTATGACAAATCATGACAGTAAAAGTTTCAGAGCACATGGAGCAGGTTCGCTATTTTGCCTGGGTTAAAAAACATCGCCGCATGCACGAGCAACTGCATTTGGTCTTCGCCATTCCCAACGGCGGCTACCGTCATAAGGCGGTGGCGGCCCGCATGAAAGCTGAAGGGGTTGAACCGGGCATCCCCGATATTTTTGTCTCTGTTCCGAAAAACGGCTTGTGCGGCTTGTACATCGAAATGAAAT
>JABDRH010000362.1 GCA_013041835.1 Desulfatitalea sp.
ATGGTATCGCCATAGCCTATGCTATGGCACTGGCCGAGGACGAAACTCTTCAGCGACCGCCTTTGGAACTTCTTTTCACCGTGGATGAAGAGACAGGACTTAACGGAGTCAAGAATCTGACCTCGGACATGATCCGTGGGCGCATTCTCATCAACCTGGATTCCGAAGACGAGGGGATCTTTACCGTCGGTTGCGCCGGCGGGGAGGATACCCGGATCACCCTGCCGCTACAGACCGCTGCATTGCCAGACCGCTGGCCGGTCCAACGCATCATCCTCGGCGGACTTAAAGGTGGGCATTCAGGTGTCGATATTCACAAACACCGGGCCAACGCGAATAAGCTGATGGCCCGCGTCTTGACTGCTCTGCATCAACACGCGGAGTGCCGTCTGATCGACATGCAGGGCGGTACCCGGCACAATGCCATCCCGCGGGATGCAGAGGCCCTGGTGGCCTGGCAGCCGCCGGAGCCTCATAATTTGCAACAGGTTATCGATCAAATGGCGGCTGTTTTCAGACAGGAGTATGCGGCTGTTGAGCCATCACTGTCAGTCACTACCGCGGCTGCTCCGGCCGGTACCGTATCAACAGGCCTGGACCTGGACAGCACCGAACGCGCCATCTGGTTGCTGCTGGCCCTGCCCCACGGCGTGGCCGGCATGTCGTCCGAATTGGATGGACTGGTGGAGACCTCCAACAATCTGGCCAAGGTTCAATTGCGCAAAGATCAGCTTTGCATCCACACCAGTCAACGCAGCGCGCGAACCTCCCGCCTGGCAGAGATGACCGCCTCCATCCACGCCGTGGCCGATCTGGCCGGTGCTTCAGTCAATGATGAAAATGCCTATCCCCCCTGGCCGCCGGACATGCGGGCGCCCTTGTTGGAAAAAAGCAAACAGGTATACCACCGCATGTTCGGCACGGCACCGGTGGTCCAGGTGATTCACGCCGGTCTCGAGTGCGCGATTATCGGTGACCGTTTCCCAGGCATGCAGATGATCTCCTTCGGCCCCACCATCGAAAACCCCCATTCACCATCCGAGCGGCTAAACATCGCTTCGGTGGCGCGGGTATGGCGGTTCCTCACAAAGCTTCTGGCCGAGCTGAAATAGATCTCGACCGGAAAAATTAAGATAAAAGCTAATTGATCGGACAGGAAGCGTTGATATCCGTGCACAGACCCAGGTCCTCATCATCCAAAAAAACATGGCCGTTGCTGGCGAAAGTGATGTTCATGGTCACGCCATCGGCTCCGGTAAACGATAGCTCTCCGGTTGTGGGACAATCCGATTGGCCTTGCGTCACAACCGGTTCGATCGTATTGAGGATGACCCAGCCGTTTAGGCACGGGCCGGTGATATTTCCCGAAATCTCGTAAGTCGACCTCCCATAGGTGTTGTCATAGGAGAACGTTTCAACCATGGAATCGAATGCCATGGCGGATTCATAAGAACTTTGAGTCACCACCATTTGTCCGTTGAGGGTTGCGTGGCCACTTGTGGGCTCGCCGCCGGACCATATCATATTCTCAAAATTCATATCCAGGCTGGGCATTTCAATTGAGTCATCGTCGTTCTGAATGTAAAAATCACTTAATATCAGCAACATTTGGGTCGGCTGGCACAGGCCGCCGCCATATTCAAACGCCATTGTGCCATTCATTAAAAGCCCGTTGGTCTCCAGGCAGTTGTTAAATTCCATGGTGCCAAAGGCATCTTGAATTGTACAAGGATCACTGGGGAGTTCGCCGCCAGGCCATTCGACGGTGATATTATTGGTGCCGCTATCAGAACAGTTGCTGCTATCTTGTATCTTGGCAGTGGTTTGATAAGGCGCATCAATGAAATGATCCATGGCGACATTCGAAATTGTCCGCGGTATGGATCGTTTTTCAAGAAGGGTATTTCTGGAAACCGATGAAACAGAAAAGTCACTGACGATGGATGTACCTGAAAAATCCATGCTGATCAAGACCATCCCGGCTACTGTCGTGGCAGTACCCCTGTCCATAATGGATAGCGTGCCTGAAGTTGGTGGTGTAAAATTTGTTGAAGGGGTTGTGCCGCTGTCGGGTGTGCCGCTGACGGGTGTACCGGCGTCACCACCACCGCCACCACAGGAGAAGAGCAAAGATATGGCGACCAACGCGCCAAGGAAGATGCCATGCCGGTTCAGAAATGGAAACTTTTTCATGCGAGTTTTTCCCTACATTGATGGTTGTTAAAATGGGACTGCATCAAAATTGATGCAGCTTAAAGCCAACTTTAAGCGCCAATTTTTCCCCTAATTATCGTTTTCAATGATCCTTTACCGCTCCGATGCAATGCGTGATGATACAGAGTATCCACTGTCCCCAAGGAAATGCGCTAACCTTTGTCCAAATCCGTCAGCGCCGCATTAGCATCAGCGCTCAATCAGCGCTCATGCCGTGGCCCTTACCTTATCATTTAAAAGGCGAATTTGACAAGGAAAGGCGCTATGAACGAATTAATAATCTTAAGTTATATATTAATTACAGCATGATGTGATCGCATGGGTGATTGATAAGTTGAGCTTTCTTCGGCGCATCTGGGTTCATCAAACATCGATGTCGGCCTTACCCCTGCAGGAAAAGCCGGTTCAAGGCAATGTGCAACGGTTGCAGACGTTCGCGCATGTCGGGTGGCACCATCAAGACTGGGATAGGCTGGTTGATGGGCAGCCGTGCCAGGCGCCCAGCGCCGGCAGTTTCTTCTCGGTCCGGGGCCGCCGCCTTTCCAGATAGCAGGTGTTGCAGCATATCGATCAAGTTGCCAAAAGGCCGGCCGTTGTCCAGGGCTTCAATATACTGGGCAACCATGTTGTTGGCAGCCAGCACGGCTTCGGGCATGTCGGCCGCGCCACTGCTGGCGCAGTCGCTACGCGAGCACATAGCGCGGCAGGCCAAGGGACGTACGGCATAGACCGAACAACTGTTGCCGGACAGCAGCGGACACGGGCCGGCCGCCGGGTCGGCCGCATCGTCTGGAACCGATTCATTCCGAAGGCACTGGAGGGCAAGTTGATTGATGGTCGACTGCGGGCGAAAGCGAGGTTGACGGCAGGCGGCATCCAGCACCGCCAAGGGCGCCTCGATCCGGTTGCATTGCCAGTGGCGGAGGATGCGTCGGGCTTCCAGCTCGGTCAGGGTGACATTGGTCGTGCAGCACAGACAGCACCCCTTTCGGCATGCAGCTTCGAAAGGCCGGCAGAAGTTTTCGTGCAGGGTGTAGATCTGCTGCAACAGGGTCATGCGGGGGGCAATGTTCGGGTGCGGGAAACGATCTGTTCCCATGGTTCGGCTCCTGCAAAGGGTCGGCCGGACACGCCCCATAGCCCTGGTGGGCGGGCGCAGGTTCGTTGGCCGAAGCATCAAAGTTGCATCGCCGGTTGAAACGGCATCCGGCTTGACGTCGCCATGCTGGACGACTACCTGCATCATCATTGCTGTGTACCGTTCTCCGAACCTGGACGCAACCCTTGCTATCAAAGGCGCTCAAGAGGCCCCTCGCCCAAGGCGGCGATATCGCCACACTATCGTTGGGATGGCCCGGAAAATGGGCCTGTGGTCATGCTCTCCGATGGCTTGGGGTGGATCATACCCTGTGGGACCCTTGGGTCGCGCCCCTGACGGCCGCCGGTTATCGTTCGTTGCGATTGTGACACCCGCGGGCGCGTGAAGGGCTGCCGGATTTTGGCACGTATTGTGACGCAAAACGGCGAATGATCAGCCCCTTGGGGACCGGCGACGGCGGTCGGTATACGGTAGGCGGGCACTTGTATGGGCCTGTGGTTTGGCATGAATATTGCTTTCGTTGTCCTTGAAGCGATTCATATTCTCTCCTTCCTGAAGGGCAAGATCCGCGGTGGATCTTGCCCTTCTCCTTTCCGATGATGATCTCGGCACAAAAAAATGGTATGAAGTATCGATACGATGGTGGTATCGCGGCCGAATGACCGTTTTCATCGAGGAGATGACTGATGGATGACCCCGCACAGAAAATGGCTGAAACGCACAATTACGTGCGCATGGCACTGCCGCTGATGTCCAAGCATGGCGTGCCCATTACGCCCCGCAACTATGCGGTATGGTATGCCTACGTGTCCGGTGCCGACGTGGACCTGAGCGTTGAAATCGATCAGCTAATCAAACAAGGGCGGCCCTTTGCACCCGAAACCAACGAACAGCTTCACCGGCGTTTTTTCGACCAGGGCGGCGAAGGTGAAATATTGGAATTGCGGCAAGAACTGCAGCAAGTGCTGCTTACCGTACTGCAAGAAGTGACCGGACTCAGCGGTCACACTGAAAAGTATGAACAAACGGTGGCCGCATCGGTGGCCCAACTGGCCCAGGGAGCCACGGCCAAGGAGATCGCCGCCATTGTGGGTCGCATCATCAGCGAAACCAAAGAGATGCTTAAATTCGGCCGCACCATCCAACAGCGGTTATATAAAGCCAATGTCGATCTGAAGGCCATCCGGGATGCTTTTGACCAGGTCAGAAGCGAAGCGCTGATCGATTTTCTTACCGGCGCGCCGAACCGCAAAGCTTTCGATGCGGCCCTGACCCGCATGATGGCCGACGGGGCCGGCACTGGCAAGGGGCTCTGCCTGTTGTTGATCGATATCGATCACTTTAAGCACTTCAATGACCGCCACGGCCACATTGTGGGCGACGAGGTGCTCAAGTTCGTGGCCAAACGCATCAAATCGCTGCTCAAGGGAAGAGACGTTTTCGCCCGCTACGGCGGTGAAGAGTTTGTGGCCTTGTTGCCCTTCACCGACCTGGCCGGTGCCCGGGCGGCCGCCGAAAATATCCGACAATACTTCGCCACCGCCGAGCTCAAGGCCGTCACCACCGCTCACAAGCTCGGGGTGGTCACCGTCAGCATCGGCGTGGCCAGGCTCAGATCCGCAGAACCTGCCGTAGAATTCATCTCCCGCGCCGACCAGGCACTCTACCAAGCCAAAAGCAACGGACGCAACCGCGTGGCTGACGAGCTGGACCTAACGCCGGCCGCATGAGCCCCATGATCAACGGATCGGACTGAAGGCATTTAAAGCTTACCGGTTCCGGCTTTCGCGTAAAAATTCATGCCCATTTCCATCATCGCCGTTGGTGCCGGGCTTTTGGGCCATGACGCGGTAGGCCGTCCGGTAGGCGATATAATAGGCGTATATATTGCTGACGTATTGCACCGGTTCGCGGCCGACGAACTTGCGCGTGGCGAATTCCACCTGGTTGAACCAGACATCCGGGTCGAGTCCGAGCGCTGCCGCCCGGCCGCGCATGGACTTGATCCGTGCCGGGCCGGCGTTGTAAGCCGCAATGGCAAAGTCGGTGCGCACCTCTGGCGTGAGCCGGGGATCATCAAAGTAAGTGTCCCGCAGGTAGGCCAGGTATTTCACGCCGGCGTGGATATTATTCTCCACCGAGGAGATGTCCGGGATTCGGATATTGGGCCCAGCCGCGGTGCGAGGCAGCAGTTGCATGATGCCCACGGCGCCGCGATGGCTTTTGGCGTCTTGGTTCAGGCGTGACTCCTGGTAGGCCAGGGCCGCCAATTTTAACCAGTCGAAGCCGTATTGACCGCCGTATTTTTGAAACAGGTCCTGCAGGGATTCAAAGCGGTCGCGCTCCGTGTCAGTGAGCGGATTGCGAATCCAACGGGTGTTTTCATAATAGCGTTTGATGAGCATGTTGCCGGCAAAGGTGCCCTGCCGGTGCTTGTTCAAAAAATCGTTGAGGCTGGCCAAAAGCTGGGGATTGCCCTTGCGCACGGCCCAGGCGATGTCACCCTCGGAATTGACGGCGATGTTCGGATACACGGCGATGTTGTCCAGCACATTGGCCCATACCTCGGCAATGTGGGCGTCGACCACGGTGGACTCGAAAATACCGGCATTGACCAACTGCAACAGATCCTCCTCTTCCAGGTGAGGATCGGCTTCGATCACGCGTATCGCCCTGAAAAGCCGGCCGGGTGAAGTTCGATTCAACTGGCGCAAATGAGCGGCATAACTACTGCCGGCCAGGACATGCACCCGCCGGCCCGCCAGATCGTCCACCGACGCCAAAGTGTCCCCTGCCGCTTTGGTGGAAACCACAATTTCGCTCACATCCTCGATGTAAGGTCGGGTGAAGGCGATCCGCTGCGACCGCTCGGACGTGATGGTCAGGCCTGCCGCGATGATATCGCCACGACCATCGAGCAACGCCGGAATCAACTGATCAAACGGCATCACCTGAAAGACCATTTTGACCCTCAGCGCTTTCTTCCCCCGCTGGCGGTTGAGAAAATCTTCATACCGTTTGAGATAGTCATACTCGATACCCCGCGGCGTGCCCTGGTCGATGAAAAAGTTGGTTTGATTGTAAGTGACCAGCACGCGCAGAAAGCGACGCTTTTCCAGCGTTTCCTCCAGATCCGCAGTCCAACTCCGGCTGACGCGTTCAACCATAGTGGGCGGCTGCTCTTCAGCCGTGTCCGGAATTGATTCCGACCGACCGCAGCCGCAAAGCAAAGCCATAAGCAGCAGCATTGAAAGGATCGGAAAAATTTGGGTCAAACGAAATATTGCCATCTTTCCTTTTCTCATCAAAAGGTCGAAGCAAGAGCGTAAGCAAAAGATCCCAGCTCGCAAGGCCAATCCGAATTGAACGATTCCGGCCCAGCCTAATGCATTTCATACTATTTTTCAATCACCCTGTCCCAAAGGACAGTTTTCAAGACTCTAATTGCATGCTATTGCTTGGCCGACACATGCGAACCTGAATATGGAAGCGAGATAGCGCAGTATATAACGCAAGCCTGAACACGGTATCCGCCATGGCGTCCGTGCAGGCTTCAACACCACATCTGCGCCGTTACAACGACATGTAATCCACGAAGCGGAGCGACATTCTTTTGCAAACCCACTTGAAGTAAAAGCACTACCGCTGCTGCCTGCTGTGAAATAATCGACACCCTAGGCGGCAAGCACAACCAATCAAACAAAGGAGAACTTGGCGGCGTAATCGTGGAATCGGATCTCGGCTACGCCGCGACAAACTATACCAGCGGATACATGTCGTCCTGGTTTTCAGGCCGCCGGGTGCCTGACATTTGCGGGCTTTGCGGTACACGGCCCACGGCCGGCTACATCATACTGCCGGTCCAAAAAGGCGCGTATCTGGAAAAAGCCAATGGCTGGGGGGCTTTCAGCGGCACCTTCGCCGCGGCCCCAATGGTCGCGTGCGTATGCGCCCTGCTCAAAAAGGCGGATCCGAGCCTGACGCCGGCCGACATCAAGAACCTGCTTAATTTCACAGCCAGGGGTATCACCATGGGTGTCAATGCGCATAACGAGGAAGCCTGTCCAGGTCCGGATAAAGCCAACGGTCTATCCAACAGACTTCGGTCTTGCAGGCAAAGCCACCAAGGCGCGATTTGAATCGGTGTTCCGCGTTCAACTCGAGCCGGTCCATGAAGATCCGGCAGCACCACCGTTTCGAGTCCAGGGAGAACTGCGTATGCCGGACGACATTCAGAGCATGATCGGTCAGTTGACAATCGGAAAAACACCTGCGATGTTTTCGGATGGCATGCCATCATGGGCGACAATCCTTCGTATTTTAGCGCGTGTGGAGACGACTGTCCGGTTGAAAACGTATCATGGCATGCCATTCAGGAATTTATTCAAGAGCTGAACAGCAGGCAAGAAGGCACATACCGTCTCCCCACGGAAGCGCAATGGGAGTATGCTGCAAGATCAGGCTCGCGCACGGCTTTCGCAAACGGCGATATTTCCGTAACAGACTGTCAATTTGACGAAAACCTGAATGCCATGGGATGGTATTGCGGCAATGCGAAAGTGGCATACCCTGGATGTATTGATT
>JABDRH010000566.1 GCA_013041835.1 Desulfatitalea sp.
TTCGATCTGAGGGCTCAAAACCGCAGGAATAGCGGGCTATTTTGAGGATTTTGAGACCGAAGATCGGGCCAAGGTAGCCCGAAGCCGTGATGGATAAAGGGCAACTTATTAAATTGTGATTCCTAACTCGCGCGTCAGCCTGCAGGCCCGTTTTAAAGTATGCGGATGCGCCTGGTAGGCAAACCCATATCCGGCGCAAGTATGTCGGGCCCGCGCCCTAAGAACCGAATTTCTTGACAAAAGCCGGCACCTGGGTATCCTATAAACACATGGTTGCCCAGCCGCGCAAGTGAACATCTTGCATCCATCAGCGGCCGGGCGCTAAAGGCTCGCAAATCAATACAGAACGGATTGATACACGCGCCTTTTAAGGAGCATAGCCGATGCTGCTTTTCACATGGCTCCTCATTGCCCTGCTTTTCGCCTTGCTGGGATGGAGTCTGCGCCGATACCGAGAGCAAACCATGCGACAGATCCGTTTGCAAAAAGCCCTTCGGGAGGCCACGGTTGAGCTGCATCACATAGAACAGACACGGCATAAGGCGGAAACCGATCGTGAAAACGCGGCCGACCGACTGCGCGGTTATTTGCAGCTGCTCGATACGCTGATCAATACCATCCCCAACCCCATCTACTTCAAGGATCAAGACGGCGTTTACCAGGGCTGCAACAAGGTGTTCGCCTCACAGATTCTGGGCCTGACCCGCGACCGCATCATCGGCGCCCGGCCTCAGTCCCTGCCGGAGCAGATCCCGGCCGACCTGGCCGCCGCTTACCAGCACCAGGAAATGATAGCCGCCCAGAAAGAATGCCACCACGCTTTTGAAGCACCGGTGCTGTGCGCGGATGGTACGCGCCGGGAGTTTCTTTTCAGCATGGCCCCCTTTGAGCCATCCGGCGGGGGCGGCGTGGTAGCCGTGCTTTCGGACCTTACTGAAAAAAATCGGGCCGCCGAAGTGCGTCTCCAGAAAGAAAAACTGGAAGGCGTGCTGGAGACCGCCGGCGGAGTGTGCCACGAATTCAACCAGCCGCTGCAAGCCCTTTCCGGTTACATGGAAATCCTGGCCTTGAAACTGGCCGGAAACGATCCAGTCCTGGGTTACCTGAACAAAGCATCGGAACAGATCACACGAATGGGTGACATCACAGCCAAACTGCAGCGCATCACCCACTATGAAACCATGATCTACGCCGACAAGAGCAGGATTATCGACCTTCACAAATCGGCGCGTAGTGCAACACCCGACAGCGCCGGATAGACGATTGGCGGGAAAAACGAACCACCCTATCACGCCGGATTTTTTTCCGCCCTCGCTGAAGTTATTTTTGCGCGAGCCTTTAGTCCGCAAAGCTGAAATGGCAGGGTCGCCCATGTCTGAAGCCGACATTTTGATCGTGGATGACGACGACGGCGTCTGGCGGCTTTTTAACGCCACGCTTCGTCTCGGCGGCCACACCTGCCACCGGGCCGCTTCAGCGGCCGAAGCGCGGCAGATGCTGACTCAGCGGGAATTTGACCTGGTGCTGTGTGATATCGTCATGCCCGGCGAGTCCGGCCTGACCTTATGCCGACACATTTACGACACCCTGCCCGATCTGCCGGTAATCATCGTCACCGGCATGTCCGGCATGGAAACGGCCCGTGAGGCCATGGCCATGGATGTGTACGGATACATTGTCAAACCGGCCGATCAAAGCCAGATACGCATCAGTGTCGCCAATGCGCTGCGACGCCGGGAACTGGAGGCGCAGCGTCGCGCCCAGCACCGGCACCTTGAACAGCAGGTGCGAATCCGCACCCATGCGCTGACCGCTTCCAACGCGGCCCTGCGCCGCAGCGAAACGCTGCTGGCGCAAAAAGCCACCGAGTTGGAGGAGCTCAACCGCGCTCTGAGCGTGCTGCTGAAAAAGCAGGAGGCCGATCGTGACGCCATGGAGGCGCGCATGCTGACCAATGTCCACAAAGCCGTCAGACCCTACCTGGAAAAATTGAAGACCGCCCGGCTTTCGGCCCAGCAGCGAAAACAAGTGGAGATGGTCGAGGCCGGCATTCGCCGCATCATCTCGCCTTTTGCCGAAAGCCTTTCAACGGTGGGGCGGCTGCTGACCCCAGGAGAATTCCAGGTGGCCGACCTGGTCCGCCAGGGAAAAAGCACCAAAGAGATCGCCGTGCTGCTCAATTTGTCCGAAAACACCGTCATGACCCACCGATATAAGATTCGTACCAAGCTGGGCTTGAAAAACCGAAAGCAAAACATGCGCACCTACCTGAATACGTTGTCCAGGTAGCGCTTTTTGAAACGGTCGAAGACTTCAGGATCGCGCTTCCACAGGCCCTGGCTTTACGCTTCGCGCAATCGTCGACGCCAACACGTCGGGAAAATACCCAGCTAATATTTCTTGTTCCTCCATTCATGGAATGGCCGGTTTCTGCGGCGCTTGTATTTACTGTATGATTTGATATCCAGGGACAGCCTGGAAGTTATCGCGACGGTTGAATCCATCCCAAGTTAATCGAATTGACATATTCAATCATCCCTTGTAGAGGGAACGGTTCAACTGGCGAACATGATGGAGGCTGTCTGCACGGGCCGCGGAAGTGAAGCGGACTGAGAGCGCATCCGCTTCCTGGCGGTGCAGGTCAGTTCCACGGCGCGCTGTGACATCGGCCGCACCCTGGCCAAACCGGTTCTCGATCTGCTGGACCAACACGAAGAAGATTTCAATGCTGTGATCCAGGGACGGCGCCCGGTACGCCGGGGACAATATGCCGCTATGGTCTCGGCGCCCTGCATCGCGGCCTGCCCTTCCCACGTGGACATCCCCGCCTACCTGGAGGATGTGCGCCTGGATCGCTGGTCTCGCGCCATGGCCACGGTCCGGCACGATTGCCCCATGCCGGGAACCATCGGCCGGGTCTGCGTGCGCCCTTGTTAGAGCCATTGCTTCATGACCGGCATAGACTTGCTGGCCGAAGCGGCCCGTGGCCGCAGACCGCTGGACGGCCGGCGCTTGGTGGTGACCGGCGGCGGCAATGTTGCCATGGATTGTGTACGAACCGCCAGGCGGCTGGGTTTCGAGGATGTCAATCTGCTCTACCGGCGCACCGAGCAAGAAATGCCCGCAGACCCCCAGGAAATCGAAGAGGCCAGGGAAGAAGGGATTGAATTTCATTACCTGGTGGCACCGGTCGAAATCATGGTCCAGGACGAGGAGATTACCGGACTCAAATGCCGGCGCATGACGCTGGGCGAACCTGACACCAGCGGCCGCAGGCGCCCGGTACCCATCGAAGGGTCCGAATTTGTAATCCATCGCGATACCATCATCCCGGCCGTGGGTCAGGTATGCGTTGTGGACTGCGTCCTTGACGAAAAAGAGGCCCTGTCGCCGTGGAAAACTCTGGTCGTAGACCAAACCACGTTTCAATCCGAAAAAAAGCACATTTTCGGCGGGGGTGATTGAGCTACCGGTCCGGCCCCCCTGATCGCGGCCCTGGCCGCCGGCAAGAACGCAGCCCGCTTTATTGCGCAGTATTTGCGAAACGGCCAATGCACGCCCCGGACGACCGACATCCTGCAGGCGCTGGTGACGTCCGACGATATGCTTGATTCCGAAGAAGCCTTTGCTTATCCCGGCGGGCCGGTCCGGGTGCAACCGGAAATCCTCGATCCTCAATACAGGATTCAAAACCTCGAGGAGGTGGAAAAAGGGGTTACTGCATCCCAAGCCAGAACCGAGGCGGCCCGCTGCCTGCGGTGCTACCGCATCCTTATGGCGGCCATATGACCCCATGCAGGTGGACTCAAAAAAGCAACTTTTAACGAGCGTGAAAGCAAGCACATATGAGGAAAGGAGTTACCCCATGCCAACCCTGTACCTGAACAACAAGGTAATTTCATTCAAGCAAGACCAAACCATTCTGGAAATGGAATTGGCGATCGAAGATCATCCCCTGGATGACGCCACGCCCATAATCGTGCGCGACTACAGCCGCTGCATCGGCTGCGGACGGTGTCTTCAGGCCTGCAACGAGATTCAGGTCAACGCCGCCATCCGCGCCCCCCACGGGAGCAGGCAGGATCATCCCCAGGGCTGGTATCCCCTGGTCGATTATGAACACTGCACCCATTGCGGCCAATGTCTGCAAGCCTGTCCCGTGGGGGCTCTCTTCGAGAAAAAGGCTTACGGCGAACTCATCGGCAACGAGGCCCGAAAAATACGCACGACCTGCCCGTATTGCGGCGTCGGTTGCCAGCACTGGCTGCATGTCAAAGAGAACAAGGTGATCAAGGTAACCGGCGTGGAGCAGGCCGAACCCAACTACGGCCGGCTGTGCGTCAAGGGCCGTTTCGGGTATGACTTCATTCACTCCGCGGAGCGTCTCACCCATCCGCTGATTCGCGACGGTGAACACTTCCGGAAGGCGTCCTGGGATGAAGCACCTGACCTGGTGGCCATAAAATTCCGGAAGATCAAGGAGATGCACGGCCACGACGCCTTGGCCGGAATCAGTTGCGCCCGCAGCATCAATGAAGACGCCTACAACATGCAGAAGCTCTTTCGGGCGGTCATCGGCACCAACAACATCGACCATTGCGCCCGCACCTGCCATGCACCCACCGTGGCCGGCCTGGCGCGTTCGTTCGGCTCAGGGGCCATGACCAACTCTTTTGCCGAATTCGCCCAAAGCAAACTCGGGCTTGGTTCTAACTTCGCCCACTCTTGGCATTAGCCAATCTATGATTTGAAACATCCCGCTGATATAATTTCACATACTGGTGCCTTGCAGCTTTCGAATCAAGTCAGTGGGCGATGTTAGAACCAAGCCCGCAAACTCTTTTTCGTGATCGGTTCCAACATGACCGAAGCGCACCCGGTGGCAGCCACCTGGATCAAGCAGGCCGTGCGCAATGGCGCGCACCTGATCGTGGCTGATCCACGATATAACGGCATCGCCGAACATGCCAACACCTTTATCCAACACAAGGTCGGCTCGGACGTGGCCCTGATCAACGGCTTGATGCATGTGCTCATTACCGAGGATCTCTATGACCACGCCTATGTGCAAGCCCACACCACGGGTTTCGACGAAATGAAAACGGTGGTGATGGACTATACACCGGAACGAGCCGCTGAAATCTGCGGCATCACCGCCCAAATCATCCGGGAAGCGGCACGTCGAATGGCTTCGGTAAAGCCTGCGGCGCTGATGTACACCCTGGGGATTACCGAACATACCTGCGGTGTTAACAACGTGATGAGTTGCGCCAATCTTCAAATGCTTTTGGGAAACGTGGGCTTTGCCTGCGGAGGTGTCAATCCCCTGCGAGGGCAAAACAATGTCCAGGGGGCCTGCGACATGGGTGCGCTTCCAGGCGATCTGCCAGGATACCAGAAGGTGGACCATCCGGCGTCCCGCGCCAATTTCGAGCAAACCTGGGCGGTGACCCTGCCCGCGACTCCCGGCCTGATGATACCCGATATGATCAACGGCCTGGCCGGCGGTAAGGTCAAGGCACTGTATGTTTTCGGTAAAAATATCGCCAACACCGAACCCGATATCCGCCACGTGGAGCACTGCCTGAAATCGGCCGAATTTCTGGTCTGCAACGACATTTTCCCCACCGAAACCACCCGTTTCGCCCATGTCGTGTTCCCGGCGGCGGCCTGGAGCGGGGACGACGGCACCTTCACCAACAGTGAGCGCCGGGTCAGCCGCGTGCGCAAGGCGGTGGACCCGCCGGGCGAAGCCAGGCCCAATTGGTGGATCTTCAAGCAGATCGCCCACCGCATGGGGCACCTCTGGCCATCGACCAGCGGCCAGGAGATCTGGGACAACGAGGTATCGGTGCTAGCGCCGCTTTTTGCCGGCATCAAGTACCACCGCATTGAAAACGACGGCTTGCAGTGGCCCGTGCCCAACGAGCAGCATCCAGGCACCACCGTCATGCACGGGGACGGCAATTTCACATGCGGCCGCGGTCAGTTTGCAGCCTTGGAGTGGATGCCGCCGGCCGAACAGCCCGACGAGGCGTATCCATTCGTATTGAGCACCGGCCGCCGGCTTTATCACTATCATACCCGGACGCAAACCGGCCGCTGTAAAGGACTCAACGACCTGCTGGGTGCGGAAACCGCCGAGATCTCCGCTCAGGATGCTCAAGCCCTGAGCATTTCCAATGGAGAAAAAGTGCGCGTGACATCCCGGCGCGGCGCGGTGGAGGTGACGGCGAAGATCACGCCCCAGGTGCCTCCCGGCCTGGTCTGGATGTCGTTCCACTTCAGGGATGGCAACGCCAATTGGCTGACCAATCCGGTATTCGATCCGATTTCCAAAACCGCCGAGTTCAAGGCTTGCGCCGTGCAACTGGAAAAAGTATAATAACAGCCCGGATATAGTAGACATAGGGACGCCCCTAACTTGTGAACTTTAGCGCCTTAATGAAGATTTATATATGTGCATTATACATCTGAAAGGAACTTGCTATGACAGATATACCTATTTCCATTTCCGACCCCCAGCCATTCGATCAACTTTTAACACTTAAAGACCGGTGCGCTGTGGTGACCGGTGGCAGCCGGGGCCTCGGGGAAGCAATCGTTCGGCGTCTGGCGGAGGCTGGCGCTGCGGTCGTGCTGACAGGACGCGGGCGGGAAGCGCTGCAGAATGTAGAGGCACAGGTCGCTGCTACGGGGGCGCAAGTACTGGGTGTGCAGGCGGATCTTTGTAGTCTCAAGGATTCGCAGAACATTATCGACCAAGCGATAGAGCGGTTCGGGCGCATCGACATCCTGGTCAATAATGCCGCTGTATTTCCAGCGTGTACGACGATGGAGATGACCGAGGAGGTGTGGGACAAAACGGTTGACCCCGATCTCAAGGGGACTTATTTCCTTTCACAGTTCGCGGCCAGGAAGATGATCGACGCCGGTCGCGGTGGCCGCATCATAAACATATTGTCCAATGATGCATTTCGGCCCACTGGTTTTCTGTCGGCCTACGGGGCAGCCAAACTCGGTATGTGGTCGGTCACTCAGTCCATGGCCAAAGAATTGGCCCCGCACCGGATTCAGGTCAACGCGATTACCCCTGGATCGATCACCACCAAAGAACGGATTGCGGCTTTAAGCAAAGGTAATTTTGACCTATACCAAGTTCCGGAAAACGCAGCTAAAACCCGGGCGATGTTTGAGTCCGTCTTAAATTCCGACAAGATTGTCGAGATGATGACAACTATGATGCCGTTCGGCCGCCCCGGCTTTCCCGATGAAATCGCCAAAGCAGTCCTGTTCCTGGCATCCGACATGGCCAGTTACATCAGCGGCGCCAATATAACTGTCGATGGTGCGCAAAGCCTGCGATAATTTGCTGCACGGGGAGCGCAAAAAGCGCGCGCCCCGTGAGCAAAGGCGTTCGGCTACAATAGGAAAGCAAATGTATCACATTCATGGTAAGGGGGACGCCCTTAACTTATTGACTTTTCTAAAAAGAATAGCCTTCCACCGAGGCAATTTGTGCCCCACGTCGAACCGATTGGCTGACTGCCACGGTTGAAATTTTCAACTTGCGGCCCAGTGCGGTCATGCTCATGCCCAATTCGCGCACCGCTGAAAAGCATAAAAGACTACGGGCTTTAACAAGTCGCCGGTAGCGCCCCTGTTGCCAAACCTCTTCAGCCGGCATGCCCAGCAGATCCGCCACTCGTTTGACAATGAAAATGATTTGGCATTAATGCCCAAGCGTAGCAGGCGGTCTGGGTCTGTTCAAAGACAAGCCCCATGCGATTTAGAAAATCGTACCGGTCCGGGTCGTCTCTGAATATCTTGCGGCGCTCGATGCCGCGCGCGATGATATGATGCAAAACACCGGCTGCATCTATTTGTTCAGGATTGATCCAGGACGTGCCGAACAGTGAGGGCCAAGCTCGATCTGGTGATCGGCTTGTTGAGAAAGGCTTTTATGCCGATCTCGGCAGCTCTTTCCTTGGTCATTTTTTTACTATAGCCGGTGCACAGGATCACCGGTATGTTGGATCGAATGCTCAATAGTTCCGCCGCCAGCCGGTCGCCGGTCATGTCGGGCATCGTCATGTCGGTAATCACCAGATCGAACTTGCCAGGCGTGGATCGAAACAGCTCAAGCGCCGCTGGACTGCTGCTCCGGGTCGTCACCGTATAACCCAGGCGCTTTAAAATTTCGCTGGCGGCTTTGATGATGGGCAATTCGTCATCGATCAAAAGAATATGTTCAATTCCCGCCGGCGCTTTTTCAAGCATTGGGGGTGCGGATATGTCATGCCCTTTGACAGCGGGCAAATACACCGTGAAGACCGTTCCTTTTTTCGGCTTGCTGTCGGCCCGGATGGTGCCGCCATAGTTTTGAACGATGCCGTGAACCACGGCAAGTCCCATACCGGTGCCTTCACCCGGACCCTTGGTGGTAAAGTAGGGATCAAAGATCGTGTCGATGATTTCAGGCGCAATCCCGGGACCCGTATCGGACACCTTCAGCTTGACATAGTCCCCGGATTTCAGATTCAAATGTCGGGCCCGTGCATCATTGAAGGATGTATTGCTAAGCGACACCTCAAGTCGGCCACCCTCATCTTCCATGGCCTGAGCGGCGTTGGCGCACAGATTCATCATGATCTGATAGACCTGGATCGCATTGCCCATGACCATGGCATCGCTGTTGATGTGTTGTTTGATGTCGATGGAGACCGGAATAGAAGAGCGCAGCAACTTGAGGACCTCTTTGACGATGGTATCGATCCGGATAGGCCGGCATGCATCATCGGCTTGCCTGGCAAAGGCCAGGATCTGCCTGACCAACTGCTTGGCCCGCTTGCCGGCGGAAAAGATTTCGTTGAGATGTTCCAGGACCAGTGGATTCGCCTTGGTGTCTTCCATGGCAAGTTCGGTAAAACCGAGGATAGAGGTCAAAATGTTATTGAAATCATGGGCAATGCCACCGGCCAGGGTCCCGATGGCCTCCATCTTTTGAGCATTCAGCAGTTGGGTTTGCAGTCTTTCCTGCTCCCTTTTCGCCTGTATTTGTTCGGTAATATCCTGAACCGTACCGAAAACGATATGGGATCCGGTCGGGGCGCGATGGATCACGCCGACGGAACGGACATGGAGGATGTCGCCGTTTTTGCGTATCAAACGGTACGTGTTGGGGGTCAGTTCCCCACAACCTGAAGCGATGCACGTGTCCAGCCACGCGGCGATGCGGGAATGGTCCTCCG
>JABDRH010000567.1 GCA_013041835.1 Desulfatitalea sp.
TGGAGCGTATGGGCCAGGTCATGCCCCTGCTCGATCCTGAAATGGTGGCGCCCATCCACAACACGTTGATCAGCCACGGCATCGACCTTTATCTTAACGACGGCGTGGCCCGGTTCGAGACCGGGGAAGGCCATCGCATCAGGCTGACCCTGGCCAGCGGCGCCCGAATCGATACCGACCTGGTGATTCTATGCATCGGCGTACACCCCCACACCACCCTGGCCACCGAGTCGAACTTGGCCCTGGGCGAAAGCGGCGGCATCCTCGTTGATCAGCAGATGCGCACCAGCGATCCCCACATCTGGGCCGTAGGTGACGCCGTGGAGATCACCGATGTGGTTGCCGAACAAAAAGCGGTGGTCCCGCTGGCCGGACCGGCCAACCGCCAAGGACGCATCGCCGCCGATGTGATCATGGGCCGGCCCAGCGCCTTCCGCGGGGTGCAGGGCACTTCGGTGGTGGGCCTGCTCGACCACGTGGTGGCCTTTACCGGCGCCAGTGAAAAGACGCTGACCCGGTTGGACCGCTGGTCGCTGATGGAAAAAATCTATTTGCATCCCGGCCACCACGCCGGCTACTACCCCGGCGCCGAGCCGGTAAGCATCAAACTGATCTTCACAAAGGAAAACGGCCGGATCATGGGCGCCCAGGCGGTGGGCAAAAAAGGAGTGGAAAAGCGTATCGACGTTATCGCCATGGCCATGCAGATGGGCGCCACGGTTTTTGACCTGGAAGAGGCCGAGCTATGCTACGCCCCCCAGTTCGGCTCAGCCAAAGATCCCATCAACATGGCCGGCATGATCGCCGCCAATGTGCTGCGCGGCGACGCCCGCCTGGCCCATTGGGAAATGGTGCAAAACACCGACGCCCTGTTGCTGGATGTGCGAGACCCCATGGAGTACGCCCGGGATCACCTGGAGGGGGCCATCAATATTGCCCTCGACGAGTTGCGCAACCGCATGCACGAACTGCCCAAAGACCGCGAGATCTGGACCTACTGCTTCGTGGGCCAACGTTCCTACTTCGCGGCCCGCGCCCTGGCCCTGCACGGCTTCAACGTAAAGAACATCAGCGGCGGGTACAGCAGTTTTAATATGCATGAGTCCATCAACTTTATCTGATCCGGGCGACTATCTTTTGCCAGACGATTTTCACCTCTGTGATGTCGAAGCACCACGTCAGTGCCGCCATCAGAAGCAGGAACAGTCCCCCCTGGGCCGCGATGATGGCAAAGCTCGTTAATAAAGAGGGCGGACCGACCCAGCCCTGCAGCAGATGCTGCGCCAGCAGCAGCAGGGCCGCCACCGGCAGGCAAAGGAGCATGATTTTGACAAAGAAGCGGTAGACGCCGACACTGCCCCTGTTTCGGCTTTTCCGGTTCCACACAGCGAACAAGACTTGCACCTGGACCAACGCCGAAAAGGAAATGGCCAGGCCGATACCCAGCACTCCCCAATAGTTTAGACCCACCCAGTAAATTGGCAGGCTGAGCGCCACCGCCGCCGAACCGTAAAGTGCGGGCAGCAGGGTGTTCTGCATCGCGTAGAAGCCACGGTTGACCACCGTCTGTGCGGCAAACGCCACCGTGCCCACCAGCATACCGGCCAAGGCCAGGGCCGTGGCCCGGGTATCCTCGCCGGTGAAGCGGCCCCGCTCGAAGATCACATGCACCACCTCATGGCGCACGACAAAGATCAGGACGGCCATCGGGATCACCAGGGCCATGTAGCGCATGGTACTGTTGAAGAGCCGATTCATCTCCTCGAAACGCCGTTCGGCGGCCATGCGCGCCAGGAAAGGAAAGCTGGCCACGCCCAAGGCCTGGCCGGAAAACCCCACCAGGGCCAGCACGATTCGCCAGGCGTAGTCCACATGGGCAATGCCGCCCGCCGGTAGAAAACTACCGAAAAACTTGGAAAACACCTCCGTGGAAAAGGTCATGGTCAGGCCGAACATCAGTGGCAGCGTCAGGCGGATATAACGGCGCAAATCGGGGTGACGCCAGTCGAACAAGGGGGTAAAGCGCATACCCACTTTGCGCGCGCCATACCATTGAATACAAAAACTGCCCAAGCCGGCGCCGACCAGGGCGCCCCAGGCAAACGCCTCGATACCCAGCCAGGGCGTCATCATCACCCCCACCAGGATGATGCTCAAGTTATAACACAGGCCCGACAGGGCGGGCATCAGGAAGCGCTCCTTGGCGAATTGCACCGCCATCAACAGGCCGCCGCAGAAAAAAAAGAGTTGGGCCGGCAGGATGATCCGCGTCATACGCAAGGTCATGACCATGAAAGCCGGATCCGATGATCGGCCGTGCACCAACAACTTGACGAGTTGAGGCGCCGCCACCCAGGACCCGATGACCAAAAGGACCATGGCCGCGCCCAACACTGTGATGAGGGTCGAAAAGAGGCGCCACCCCCCCTCTTCATCGTCGCCGGCCAGGTACTTCATAAAAATAGGAATGAAGCTCACCGAAAAAAAACCGCTGGCCAGGATATGATTTAGGATTTCCGGCAGCACAAAGGCGGCTTTGTAGGCATCCACCGATGCGCCGGCCCCCACCAGAGCAGCCAGCACCGACTCGCGCAGCATGCCCAGCACGCGGCTGACCAAGATCGATCCCATCATGATCAGGGTGGCCACGCCTACCTTCCGACCGACACCGGCTTTCATACCATCACCGCCTAACAATAGAAGTTCACGTGCATATGCCACATTCTCAATCCCACGGGCAAGCCCCCTTTTGGAGCGATCCGGAGCAATCGCATGTCCCATTGCAATGTCGGTTGACAACGCCCGACCTGGTGATCTAACTTGATCTTAACGCTATCTGTGAAACCCAGGCAGTTTCAGCTCTTCGTTCCAATAGATTCAGCTCTTCGTTCCGATAGATATCTACCGTAGTGCAGGCACGTTGCTTTTTCACCTTTGCGATACCGGCAACTGCAAGCAGCGTTCGTCTTTCTTCCACGCCCGGGTAAGGCGGGCGGCGACCCTTTGCCAACCCCGGGCATGTTATCCATCACCGCCAACCAAAGGAGTACACCATGACAGACAGTGTTTATAAAGTGGTCGAACTAGTGGGAACCAGCGCCAACTCCTGGGAAGACGCAGCCCGCAATGCCATCGAAACCGCAGGCCGAAGTCTTCGGGATTTGCGCATCGCCGAGATAAAAAAACTGGACATGAAGGTCGAAAACGGCCGTGTGACCGCCTTCCGGTCCCGCGTTCAACTCTCGTTCAAATATTTCAACGAGTAAAAGAGCCGGGTCGCTGCGGCTCAGGCCACGCGCCGCAGCGCCAAATAAACATTGGCACCAAAGATCAACAGGGCGCCCAGCCAGCCCGCCGGTGTCAGGGGAGGGTCGAAGGCCACGTAGGGGCCGATCAGAGCGGCCAGCAGAATGCGAGCCGAGGAAACGATGCTGCCCTCCACGGCCGTAACGTAGCGGAATCCCAGCGTGAGCAAATATTGGCCGGCCACGCCGGCACCGGCGCACAACGCCAGGTACAACCCTTCGTCGGCATTGGGCACCGTGATTCGCTGGTGATACACGACCCATAGGGTGACGGCACCGATGCCAAACATGAACAGCAAGATGGTGTTGGTGTCGTGATACTGCCGGCTGACGTTCAGATAGACGATGGCAAAGGCGGCGGTAACGCCCGAGCAAAGCCCCCAAAGGTTGTCCGCCTTGAATGACGACAGCTCAGGGGCCAGCACCAGCCAGATACCGGCGATCGCCACCAGCACGGTGAACAACGCCTTGACATCCCGCTGCTTTCTCAGTACCAGCCAGGAAATGAGGGCCACGAAGAGCGGGTAAGTCATGTTCAGGATGTTGGCCTGGGCCACGGTGGTGCGCTCCACGGCCTTGAAGAAGCAAAAAACGGCGATACAGTTGCTCAGGGCGCGACCCACGAGCAAGTGATAACTGTGGACTCGCGGCCCCGTGCGCCGCACCGCCATAACGGCGGCAGTCACCCCGAAGCCGAGCAGAAAGCGGGCAAAGGCAAAATAGGACGCATCAATGTCCACCGCCCGGTCGGACCAGCGGATGACCACCGTGGAAAGGTAGAAGAAAACGGCCGACCCGAAAATGGTCAGGCTGCCCAGCAGGCGCGCGCGATTAGGAATGGTGGACACCCTACCTTCGGTCTTTTTTGTGTTTCATGACTGCCTTGCAGTATTTGCCGAACTGCTTGTCCAATTGGCGTCGCTGAGCATGGGAACGTTCATAGTGTTGGCGTTCCCGCACCATTTTCAGGTAATTTTCATGCCGTTGCGCCGGCAACCGCCCCGCTTGCACAGCCGCCAGTACCGCACAATCCTGCTCGTGCACATGGGTACAATCATTGAAACGGCACTGGGCCGCCAATGCGGCAATCTCCGTAAAGGTCCCCGCCACGCCGGCGTCGGCGGATACGTTGCCCAACTCGCGCATGCCAGGCGTATCGACCACCATGGCGCCACCCGCCAGGTGGACCAGTTGCCGCTGGGTGGTTGTGTGCCGCCCCTTGGCATCCTTTTCTCTCACCGCACCGGTGGAAAACCGTGCTTCACCCATCAGGTGGTTCAGCAGCG